>JAUHYN010000379.1 GCA_030426505.1 bacterium
GGATCTCGACGAACTCGAAGAGCCCGCGCCGCCGAAGAAGCGCGCTCCCAGGCGCCGCGCGAAGAAGACGACGTCCAAGAAGCGCACGTCCAAGAAGACGACGGCGAAGAAGCGCGCGTCCAAGAAGAAGGCCCCCGCTCAGAAGCGCACGCCCACCGAAGTCGCGGCGGCCCTCGCCGTCCTCGTCTCCTTCGTCGTCGTCCTCGTCCAGATGATCTGAAAAACGCGGACGCCCCGAGAGGCGCCCGCGTCTTCGTGATTCGGTCTCGGCGCCGCGCGTGCGGCGCGCCGAGATCTTCACCCGTCGTTCACTCCGTCGAGGCAGCGACGATCGACAGGAACACGTTGCACTGCGACGAGCAGTTCACACACATGTTCTCGTTGGCGTCGAGGCACTCGGAGCAGTCGTCCGCGGCCGTCTGGAACGCCTCGTTGTCGTCGGCCTGATCGCGGCAGCGATCGGCGCACTGGGTGACGTCGACGTTCTGGCCGCCGTCCTCGAGGCAGTCGGCGTACTCGTCACAGATGTTCGCGCAGTCGATGGCGGTCCCGCAGGCGGTCAGGCCTCCGAAGAGGCCCAGGGCAGCGGCGAAAACGAGGTTCGAGAGGTACTTCACGGTTCGATCTCCTGACTTGAAAGTTGGGGCAGCGATACGCGCTACCGCTGAAGTTTTCGGACCGCGCCCAATGCAGGCGCCGTGCCGCGACTCGACCTCGACGCAGCCCGTCGAAGAGGGGGGCGGACCTCTACGGGCGTGACGAGAAGTCACGCACAAGGGTGGTTCGGTCCCTCACGCGCGATGCGCTCCGCGCGTTCGCCACACGCGTGGCGCGTTGCCACGCGTCGGCGCGCATTCGTGACGTCGCGGTGCGTGGCGCGCCGCGTGCGTGGGCGCCGGACATGTCAGCCCTCTCGACCGCCGCCGTGCTCCGCCGCGGTTCGGTCGTTCCCCGGGCATCGCATCGCAGCCGACTCCTCCTCGCCTGCACGACCGCGATCGCCTGCGTCGTCGCGACCGCACTCCCCGCGACGCTCCGCCCCGTCCTCGCGTTCCCGTTCCTCGTGTTGACCGCCGCGTTCGTGCTGCGACCGCGCGCCGGGCCACCGTGGAGGCTCGACGCCCGTGACCCACGCGCGGCGCAGGCGCTCGTCGTCGGACTCGGCGCGACCGTCTGTGCCTCCTTCACCGAATACGTCTCGGGCGGGCGCGGCGCGACCGTCGGGGTCGTCGTGGTCTTCGCCCTCGCCTACCTCCACGCGCGCCGCGAGGCCCTCCGCTGGCCGGCCGCGTTCGCAATCGCGCCCGTCGCGATCTTCACCGCGGTCGTCGTCGACGCCGGGCGCCTCGCCGCCCTCGCGCGCGCCCCCACGATCGCGCGCGCGGGGGTCGCCTCGTTCGGGGGCTGGCTCCTCGCCTGCGTCGTCGCCGCCGCCTTCGCCTCGCTCGCGGTGGCCACGCTCGTCCGCCGCGACGGCGAGGCGCGTCCGAGCGAAGCCGCCCTCCCCGTGTTCGTCGCTCCGCTCCTCTTCGCGCTCGGGCTCGAGTTGGCCGCCGCGCGCGTGGTCACCGACCTCGACACGTTCGCGCCGATCCGCTTCGCGCTCGTCGCGCCGCTCGCCACCTACGCGCTGTACCGCGTGCGCCCCGAACTCGCGCCCGGGCTCGTCCCCGTCGCCGCCGGGCTGCTCGTGTTCGGCGCGGTGTTCGCCTTCGGCGCGCGCCCCGACGTCGACGCGGTGGCGCGCGCGCGAGCCGAGCTCGACGCGCTCTCATCGAGCGCGCGCGGGTGGTGGATCGCGGCGCACCTCGTCGGGACCGTCGTCATCGCGCCCGTCGTCGAGGAGCTCGCGTTCCGCGGCTACCTCCTGCGGCGCGGCGTCTCCGAGTCGTTCCTCTACGTGTCGTACCGCCGCTGCTCGCCCGTCGCGTGGATCCTCTCTGCGCTCGCGTTCGGCGCGGTGCATGGCAGCCTCGTGGTCGGGACGCTCGCCGGGCTCGTGTTCGCGGCCTGCGCGGCCTACCGCGGGCGCCTCGGCGACGCGATCGTCGCGCACGCGGTCACGAACGCCGCCGTCGCCGGCGCGGTCCTGTTCGGCGACGCGTGGTGGCTCTGGGTCTAGGTGAAGCAGCCCTCGCCTTCGTGCGAGGGCTGTCCGAGGCTGTGCCAGGAAGGCGCGCGGAACGCGGCTGACGTAGGTGCTAATGCCTGAGCTTCGCTTCGAGCTTCTCGATGCGTTGCTCGACCGCCCCGCGCTTCTGCGACTTGGGCGCGAGGACCAGGAAGCGCTTGTACGCGTCGAGCGCGGCGCGGAGGTCCGAGAGCTTCTCGTACTTGCGGCCGAGGTTCCAATACACGCACGACGCGTTCGGGTGCTGACCCTCGAGCGCCTCGAGCGCGCGCACCGCCTCGCGGTTGTCGTCGAGGTGGTTGCGGAGGATCGCGACGCACTTGTCGTTGGGCGACATGTCCTCGGTGATCGGGATCGTCTTCTTCTTCCGCTCCACCGGCGCGAGCTTGTCGGGGGGCGCCCGCGCCGCGACGTCGGTGGGCGGCGGAGGTGTGGGATCGGGGCGGCGCGGGCGCGACCACGCGCCGAGATCCACGAGCGCGACCTTGGCCTTGTCCGCCTCGATGGTCGTGGGGTGGATTCGTCGCAGCTCGCGGTAGCGCTTGATCGCCTCGGCCTCGTCGCCGTTCTCGCGCAGCGCGTCCGCGTAGCCGAGCAAGGCCTCGGCGTGCAGCTCGTCGCTCTGGTCCAGCTGCGCGACCGCTGCACCGAAGAGCCGCACGGCGTCGCCGAGGTGATTCGACGCGCGCGCCGCGAGGGCGTCGCGGTACTGCTCCTTCGCCGCGCGCGGGCGCTGCAGCGGTGGGTCCATCGTCTCGGAGTTCACCGTCACCACGCGCGGCGCGACCTTCGGGCCGTCGTTCGAGGGATCCTCGGTGGCTTCGGCCGCGCCGGTGTACGTGACCTTCTTGGGCGCGGGTTGTTTGAGGCGCCCGAGGAACAGACCGATCGCGACCGACGCGAGCGTGGCGGACAACAGCAGGATCCCGCGGCGCCGGATCACGCGCATCCGATCCTCGGGCCCGTTCGACAGCGGCTTCCCGGTCACCCGGACCTGCACCGGGCTCGAGCGCTTCGAGGTCGGCTTCGGCGCGCGGTCCGTGCCGAACGTCTTGCGCGCGACCGCCGCGCTGCGCGGGACGTCGAGCTCCGGCGCCGGCCCCGCCCCGGGGTCGAGCTCGATCTCGCGCCCCACCCCTTCGACCTGCACCGCGGCGCTCTTCGTCTCCGCCGGGTCCTGCACCTGACTGTCGCCGCGCGCGCGGACGACGTCGCCCGTCACCGGCGCCCCCGCGATGACCGGCGCGGCGCCGCCGGTCTTCGGGAGCTGGAACCCGGTCTGCGTGGGGAGCTCGTCGGGCTTGAGCGCTTCGAGCGGCGCCGGCTTCACGACGACGTCGTCCTCGTCGACCAGCGAAGCCTCGATCCGCGACGTGCGCTTCCGCTTCGGCTGGTGCGCGCGGACGAGCTGCTCCGTCGCCTGCTCGCCCTCGTGCGATCGCAGCGGCGCGTTGCGAATGCTCGACGGGATCCGCCGCGACGGATCCGCGACCGTCTCGTCGTCCGTCGCCTCGTCGTTCGACGGCGCGTGCGACGCGTACACGTCCGACAGCGAGTCCTCGCCCTCCGCCGTCAGATCACTGTCGCCGAGCGGCATCTCGAGCGACGGCGAAGTGTCGTCGCCGGGGACCGGCCCGAACGAAGGCGTGCCGTCCAGCTCCTCCGCGATCAGATCCTCGATCTGCGGCTCACGGCCCGACATCAACTCCCGGGTCTCGCGCTGAAGCGCCAACTCCGGGCGCGTCCCGAGGACGTCCGCCACGCGCACCGGCGCTTCGCCGTGGGCCTTCGCGATCTCCGTCGCGGACTCGATCACCCCGGTCGAGGTCGGTGCCTCGACGTCGGACGACGACGGCCGCGGGAGCGGCGGCGGCGTCAACTTGGTGGGCATCGGCGGCGGCTGCACGGCGTCCTCGAGCAGCTCGGTCTCGGGCGGCGGCCCGCTCGGCTCGGTGCGCGACGGGGGCGGGACGCGGTGGTCGGCGTGCGTGGTGTCCGCCGCGGGGACGCTCGACACCATCACCCGGCCGGTGTCCTCGTCCTCGTCCGCAGACGGCGACCGCGGCGGCGCGAGCGGCGTGGGCGCGGAGGGGCTCGTCGTCTCGACCTCGCTCGACGCCTCCTCCTCCATGTCCTGCGGTGTCGTCGCGTCGGAGGCGAAGAACAGACGCTCCACGTGGCGCAGCGCCTCCGCGGCCTCGCCCGCCGACGCGTAGCGCGCGGCCGGGTCCTTCGCGAGCATCCGGTCGATGACGTTCGAGAGCGCCTGCCCGCTCGGCGTGTCGCGCCCGAGCTTGGGGTGGGACGCCTTCGCGATCTTGTCGATGACCTCGTAGACGTCCTCGCCGACGAACGGCGCCTCGCCGGTGAGCATCGTGAAGAGCAGGACACCGAGCGAGAAGATGTCAGCGCGCCCGTCGATCGCGATCTCCTTTTCGCGGAGGCGCTCGGGCGCGAGGTAGCTCGGCGTGCCGAGGATCTGCCCCTGGCGCGTGAGCGCGACGCTGCCGGTCTTCGCGATCCCGAAGTCGAGCAGGACGGCTTCGCGTTCGCCGCGGAGGAAGATGTTCGACGGCTTGATGTCGCGGTGGATGATGCCCGCGTCGTGACTGAGCTGGAGCGCCTCCGCGATGTCGGCGGCGATCGCGACGGCGGCGTCGTCCGGGAGGCGGGCCTGGTCTCGGAGCACGCGCGCGAGCGAGCGGCCCTCGAGGTACTCCATCACGTAGTAGTACAGCGACGGGACGCGGCGGTTCGTGACCGGATCGTGCGCGCGCTCCATGCCGGAGTCGTGGATGGTGACGATCGCGGGGTGGTGGAGTCGGCCGACGACTTTCACCTCGCGCTTGAAGCGCTCGATGACCTCCTCGCGTTCCTCTTCGGGGACGAGGTCCGGCTCGATCGTCTTGATCGCGACGCGGCGATCGATGCCCGGATCCCACGCTTCGTAGACGACGCCCATGCCGCCGCGCCCGAGCTCGCCGACGACGACGTAACGCCCGACCGACAGGCGCGATTCGGGGTGGCGCGTCCGCGCGGCGAGGCGCTCGACGACCGAAGGCGGGAGGTCGTCGATATCGAGCCCGACGCGGTCCAGGACCTCATCGACGCGGGCCCGCACCTGGCCGTCGGCCAAGTGGGCATAAGAGGGATCGACCACCGGCTGGACGGGATCCTAGGGGCGCGCCGGATCGCGGTCAATCGACCCCGTCGTCACGGCACCTGCACGCGCACGGCGCTCGGCAGTAGGGTGAAGGTTGCAGGGAGTCGCCCCGGTTGCTCGCCGTCGACGTCCATCAGCACGCGATCGTCGCTCGTGGCGACCACGACGCGCCCACGGCGGTGATTCACGCTCGGCCACTCGGCCATCTTGCCGCTGTAGAGGTCCTGGATGTTGAGGACCTCCTTCACGCCCGTGCGCTCCTGGACCACGACGTCGAAGCGCCCGTTGTCGATCTGCGCGTCGCGCGCGAAGCGCATCCCGCCCCCGAAGTACTGCCCGTTCGCGACCGCGCAGGTCACGAGGAGGCCGTCGTGGAGCGGCTCGCCGTCGACCGTGATCCGGACCTGGGTTCGGCGATAGCTGGCCATCGCTTTCCCGAGCCCGAGCATGAACGACGCGCCGCCGCCGAGCGCCTTGCTGCTGTGGTTGACCTTGTCGACCACGACCCCGGAGAGCCCGAAGCTCGCGATGTTGAGGAAGGCGCGCCGGATCGGGCGGCCGTCGTGGTCCGTGAGCTCGACCAGCCCGAGATCACACGCGCGCGTGCGTTCCGAGCCGAGGTGCTGCACGGCGTCCGGGAGCTTGTGCGGCAGATCGAGGTAACGCGCGAAGTCGCCGCCGGTGCCGGCGCGAATCGACGCGAGCACGAGGTCCGAGCGCAGCGGCTCGGAGCCGATCCCCATCGCCTCGTCGGCGGGGAACAGGCCGTTGACCACTTCGTTCATCGTGCCGTCGCCGCCCACGCAAGCGATCCGCTCGTAGCCCGCCTCGACCGCTTCGCGCGCGAGGCGCGTGGCGTCGCCCTGGGCGACGGTGAACTGGTTGTCCCAGCGGTCGAGCACCGCATCGAGCGCGGCGCGAATCTCCGGCCAGTGGCGCCCCGTGGCGCCGTTGGCGCTCGCGGGGTTCACGATGACGCAGGTGTACAGGCCCATGGTTCAGCGCCGGGGCGCGCCGTCGGCTTATACCCGAGGGGAGGCCGTGTCCACCCGCGCCGCGGGCGTCACGCCGTAGGAGCCGGCCGTCCACGCGCGCACGCGTTCGGCGCGGCGCGCGAGCAAGAGGTCGCGCGCGCGCTCGAAGCGCGCCCAGCTCGCCGACGCGGTCGGGGCCGACGTCGGGTCGGTCCACGCCGCCTCGATCACCTCCGGGAGGCCTGTCGCGTCGAACAGCGCGGTCTGGAGGACCTGCGCGCAGGCGAGGAGCCAGGCTTGCGGGCCGACGTCGCGACCGAGCGTGCCGTCCACCACTTCGAGGATCGCGGTCTCGATCCCCTCGAGCGTCGCGCGCATCGCGACGATCGTCCCGGTCGGGCGCTGCGTCTCGAGCGTACGGGCGAGGCCCTGCGCGGGGCGGGCGTCGTTCATCGGCGGGCAGTTCGTGAACGGGCCACCCAGTGCGTTCAGCACGCGATCGAAGCGCGCCCAGCGGACGCGATCGTTCGACACCACCGCGCTGCACCGCCCCGTCTGGGACATGCGCGCGAGGTGCTCGAGCGCCCCCGCGAGCGTCATCGGGCCGACCTCGTTGAAGTGTTGATCGCGCACCCAGACGCTCGGTTCGCGCGCCGACGCGGGTCCACACAAGAGCGCTTCGAGGAGCGCGAGGTCGTCACTCGGGGCTTCGGTGGACGCCACGATCGGCCGGCGCTTGATCACGCTGTACGCGGTCTCGCTGTCCTGCGCCGGGCGGGCGCCGTCGAGTTCGCGGGGGCATCGGTTCGAGCGGTGCTGCGTCTCGTGGCGTTCGGCCCGATCGTCGTCGCCATCCCGCCGGCCTCGCCCACGCACACCCTCGGGTATCTCGGACCCGATTCCATGTGGCTGCTCAAGGCGGTGTGGCGACGCGGCGGCTCGGGCGACACGGCGTGCGACCTGGGGACGGGGACGGGATACCTGGCCGCGGCGCTGTCGACCCGGTTCGCTCGTGTCGTGGCCACCGACGTCCTGGCCGAGACCGCGTCGATCGCCGCCATCACCCTCGCGCTCAACCGGGTGCGCACCCGTCGGTCCCTGTCGATCGTGGCCGATGTCGCGGCCGGTCTGCGCCCGGCGTCGTTCGCGTTGGTCACGGCGAACACGCCGTGGGTTCCCGACGACGCGACCCATGTCACGGACCCCGAGATGCGCGCCCGGGTCTACGCCGACGGGGGTCCGACCGGCGTCGAGCTGCCGGCCCGGTTCATCACCGAGGCGGTCGACCTCCTCGCCCC
>JAUHYN010001450.1 GCA_030426505.1 bacterium
AGAAGCGCTTCGCGAACACGCCGCGCTCGACGCTCGCGATGATCTCCTCCGGCGTGTGCGGCCCGGCGGTCATGATCGTGTTGGTCATGCGCGGCATCGGCACGTGCTTGAAGCTCTCGCGCCGCCCGTTCCCGGAGATCGTCTTGAAGTGCTTCGCGCTCTGGCGGTCCTGCATGTACCCGCGCAGCACGCCGTTCTCGATCAGCGTCACCGGCTCGGCGAGGTTGCCTTCGTCGTCGACGTTGATGGTCCCGCGTGAGTTCGGGTACGTCGGGTCGTCGACGACGGAGACGAGCTCGCTCGCGACCGTGTTGCCGACCTGGTCCGTGTAGTTCGACGTCCGCTTGCGGTTGAAGTCCGCCTCGAGCCCGTGGCCGACCGCCTCGTGCAGGAGGATGCCGCTGTCGCCGGGCGCGAGCACGACCGTCATCTCGCCGGCCGGCGCCTCGCGCGCGTCCAGCATGTCGATCGCGATGCGCGCCGCCTCGCGGCCGTGGTCTTCCGGCTTGCTGCCCTTCGCGATGAAGTACTCGAGGCCCACGCGCCCGCCGCCGCCGCTGGTCCCGGACTGGCGCTTGCTACCGTCCTCCGCGATCGCGTGGACGTTGAAGCGCAAGATGGGTTGACGGTCGTGCGCGAGCGCGCCGTCACTCGTCGCGACGAGGACTTCGCGCACCGACTCGACCAGCGAACACTTCACCCGCTGGATCCGCGCGTCGTAGTTCTTGGCGGCGAGGTCCGCGCGCCGGAGGAACTCACGCTTCGTGGCGCCTTCGACGTCGAGCGTGAGGCGCTCCTGCGCGTAACGGTGGGGGAGGTGCTTCCGCGCGAGCGCCTCGAGGCCCGCGCCGTTTCCGCCGCTCGCGATCTGCGCGGCCGTCTTGGCGGCGGCGAGCATCGCGTCCTCGGTGAGCTGCTCGGTGAACGCGAACCCGGTGCCGTCGCCCTTGAGGACGCGGACGCCGAGCCCCATCGTCACGCCGCGCGTGGCGTTCTCGAGGATGCCCTCGTCCCAGGAGAGGGAACCGCTGGCGCGGTACTCGAAGAAGAGGTCGGCGTAGTCGCCGCCAGCGGCCAGGGCGGTGGAGAGGAGTCGCCCGAGGAAGGCCTCGTCGATGGGTTGTGCGCCGTCCGGGGCGAACGGCGCCTTGTAGCGGGTGGTCATGAGCCAGACATCCTATCACTCGCGAGGTCGCGCATCAGTCGAACTCCTCGGATGGAACGCACGCCGTGCCAGCAGCAGTCGTCGCCGCTGACGAGTCGGGCGTCTTCGAGTCCGAGTACGGCCAACTCGTCCTGGTGTTTCGCCTTGAACGGGAAGGGCTCGTCCGGGAGGAACACCACGTCCGGGGCCTTCGCCGCGAGCGTGGCGAGATCGATCGTCGGGTAGCGGTCGGGCGCGTCGCCGAACACGTTGGTCCCGCCCGCGCGGCCGAGGAGGTCGGCCACGTAGGTGTCGTCGTTCACGGTCATCCAGGGTTCGCGCCAGATGAGGTAGGCGTACGTGAACGGGGATCGGTCGGCGCGGTCGAGCGCGGCGATCTCGGCCTCGAGCTCCGCGGCGCGCTGTTCGGCGATCGCCTCGG
>JAUHYN010000380.1 GCA_030426505.1 bacterium
CCGCTGGGAGATCGCGACGGCGACGGCGGGGCACGTCATGGGCATCAACCCGTTCGACCAGCCGAACGTGCAGGAGTCGAAGACGTTCACGAAGGAGATCCTCGAGGGGCGCGACGTCGAGGGCGAAGTGAAGGTCGCTTCGTTCGACGGCGTCGAGCTGTACACCGACGCGGCCAACGCGGGCACCTTCGAGGGCGCGTCGGATCTGGCCGCCGCTCTGAAGGCGCACCTCGATCGCCACGGCGCGAGCGACTACGTCGCGCTCAACGCGTACATCGAGATGAACGCCGCGAACGACGCGCGCCTGCAGCAAATCCGTCACCAAGTCCGCGACGCACGCCACGTCGCGACGACCGTCGGCTACGGCCCGCGCTTCCTCCACTCCACCGGGCAGCTCCACAAGGGCGGCGCGAACAACGGCGTCTTCGTGTTGATCACCAGCGACGACACCAAGGACCTCGACGTCCCCGGCATGGGCTTCACGTTCGGCGAGCTGAAGCGCGCGCAGGAGAAGGGCGACTTCCTCGCGCTGTCGAAGCGGGAGCGCCGGTTGGTCCGCGTCCACCTCGGCGCGGACGTGGAGGCCGGGCTCGACGCGCTCGTGAAGGCGTTCGGCGCCTGACGATTCAGCGGCGGCGGCGCAACAGGACGAGGAGCGGGAGCGCGAGCGCGAAGGCCAGCCCGCTCCGCGGCGTCTCGGTGCAGGTGCAGAACCAGCCGCCGTCGTCGTCCGGTGACTCGAGCGTGCCGCGCTCCGTCGCGCTGAGCGGGCTCTTGTTCCCGGCGATGTCGAACGCGAAGACGCGGAAGCTCTGCTCTTCGCCCTCCTCGGCGTAGAGCCCGAGGCGCTCGCGATGACCGAAGCCCGAGAGCGCGCCGTCCGGATCTTCGGCGAAGGCGATCCCGGCCTCCTCCAGTTCGACGCGGACCAGGAGCCCGTAGCCGGTGCAGTCCGTGTAACCGGAGCCGACGCTCAGAATGAACGGGGTCGGGGGGGCCTCGTCGTCGCGGTCGGAGCCGGTGACGAACGTGAGGCCCTGCGCCCCGTCTTCGGTGCGCGCGTTCTCGACGCGGTACATCTGGTTCGGCGTCAACGAGCGCTCCGGTCGCAGCTGGAGCACGACCCCGGTCTTGGTGGCGTGGGTGATCGTCTCCAGCGTGATCTCCTCGTTCGTGACGCCGTCGAAGAGCCGCGTGACCGGCTCCGACTGGAACGCGTTCTCGACGACCCACAGCGAAGCGTTCGTCGGGACTTGGGTCGCGCCGACGTTCGGGAGGAGCACGACGTGGCGCGCCGCATCGAGCGGGCAGTACGCGGGCGCGGCGTCCGCGATCGAGTAGGACAGGAGCGTCGTGAGGAGGGGCAGCGCGAGCGGTTGCATACGTGAGGACCTCAGCAAGCAGAGTGCCACGCGGGCCTCGGAGCGCCCAGCCGCGATCCGGCCCCGAGCGCTGCGACATCCAGGTCGCGGCCCCTCGAATCCTCGCGCCCGCTCACGGCTTCTTCGCGACCACCGCGATCCGCTGCGCGTGGTCCAGGCGCATCAGCCGGTACACCCAGCCGAGGACGAAGCGATTCACGAGGCGCCGCAGCAGCGCGTCGCCGTCGATGCGGTACAGCGCCTTCACCTCGAGGCCGGCCGCACAAACGAGGCCGCCGAGCTCGTCGTAGGCGATCGGCGTGCGGTGCGTGGCGTCGCGGAGGAACGCGGAGGGGCAGTAGATGTTCGGCGTGGTGAGCACCATCGTGCCGCCGGGCGCGAGGCACGCGACCAGGCGCTCGAGCCAGGCCGGGATGTCGTCCACGACGAGGTGTTCGATGACCTCGATCGCGACGACGCAGTCGAACGTGCGATCGATCGCGGCGAGGTCGTGGTAGGTGGCGTCGACCTCGGGGTCGATGTCCATCGAGGCGTACGTCGCGCCTGCGGGGAGTCGCTCGGCGAGCGCGCCATCGCCTGCGCCGATCTCCAGCACGGACCACCCGGGTCGGACGGTCTCGGCGACGAGGGCCTTGCCGCGGCGGACGGTCGGGAGCGTGTACACGGAGCGCCAGCGCTTCGCGATCGCGCGCCGGTGCCGCGCGAGCTCCGACCAGGAGATCATTGGCCGAGGTAGGCGTCGAGCACGGCACGCGCGAAGAGGTGGCCGAGGAGGTCGCCGCCCTTGCTGCGCGGGTGAACGAGGTCTTCGTTCATGATGCCTTCCTCGAGCCACACCCCGAACGCGCCGGGCCCGCCCATCGACGCGAACGTGTCCCAGAACCCGCAGCCCTCTTCCTTTGCGACCTCGCGCTGCATCTCGTTGATCTCGGGGACGAAGCGCTTGGTGACGACGGTGCCGTCGTCGAGGCGCTCGGCGGCGTCCATCGGTCCGAAGAGGAGGCACGCGGCCTGCGGCGCGTAGCTCTTGAGGCGGCGGATCAACGCGACGTGATCCTTCTTCACCTGCTTCAGCGTGCGCTTCTCCTGCCGCACCATCAACGCGTCGTTGCCTCCGACCATCAGCACGACGAGGTTCGGTTTCGCCTCCTTCATGTGGTCGCGGAGGCTGTCCTTGTCGAGGCTGAGGTACACGCGCGCGTCGGCGCCGACCGGGCCGATCGAGTCGTAGATGAGGCCGTGCTCGATCGACTCGAACGACAGCCCCATCAGCGTGGGCCCGCGCGACTCGGTGACGAGCTCCAGCCACTCGGGAGGCGTCGCGCCGCCGAGGCGGTGCTCCGGGATCTCGAAGCGCTTCGCGCCGCTCGCCTCGTTCCGCGCGCGGGTGTCGAGCGTGCCGATCTCCTCTTCTTCGACGAAGATCTTCACCTCTCCCCCGGACCGCTCGGCGAGGTAGTAGACGACGAGGTCGTCGTCCTCGGGCTCGAGCTCGAACGACACCTTCGCGCCGCCGCGCGCCGCGTGGATCGCCATGCCGGCGAAGCCGAACGGCTGACCGCTCTTGCCCTTGTCGACGATGCGCGTGCGCGTGAAGCCGGCGCGCTTCAGTCGGCGGCCGCCGTAGCGCGCGCGCTGATCGATCGCGACGAAGCCGCGCCCGCCGTTGCCGAAGCGCTCCTGAAGTCGGGCGCGCACGGTGCGCGTGATGTAGTCGGCCGCGATGTGTGAGTCTCCGAGGTGGAGGACGCGGACGTGGCCGTCCTTCTCCTTTTGGATCTCGTCGAGCTTCTTGAAGAACGGATCGAGCGCGCGGCTCGTGCAGAGCGGGTTCTTGCACGGGTTGTCGATCGGCTCCGCGGCGGCGCCGAGCTTGGTCGCGAGCTGATCGAGCTCGCGCGCCTGCGGGTCACGCGTGCGCCGGCGGCGACGTCGCTTCCGCTTCTTCTTCTTCTCCGGGGGCGGCGCGCGCTCGACGATCTCGGACTCTTCGTCTTCGAACTGCTGTTGCTGTTGGCGCCGCCACGCGGTCGGGGTCGTACACGCGGTGAACGCGGTGAGCGACACGACGACGAGCACGCGGTGTGCTAGGTTCGCGCCGCACTTGCGGACCCTCGCACTCGTCATCGCCCTCCCTGTCCTGCTCGGGAGCGCTCCTTCCTTCGGGGAGGAGCTCGCGTTCAAGCCGATCGCCGATCTGGAGCCGGCGCCTTGGACCAAGGACATGGATCGCGAAATCGATCGCATCAATCGTCGCTATTCCGGCGAGCTGGCCGCCTACGTCTCCGACCCCTACCGCGGCTACCGGTACGGATTCAACGCAGGCAAACCGTTCTATCTCGCGTCGGGAGTCAAGATCGCGTTCATGATCGGCGTTTTTCGGGCGCGCGAGCACTCCGGGCTGAAGTTCGACGAAGAGATCACCTTCACGGAGAAGAACCTGCGCGACGGCGGGCCGCGGTCGAACAAGATCGAGCTCGGGACGAAGGTCTCCATCCACACCCTCCTCGACTGGATGATGCGGTCGAGTGACAACGCCGCGTCGGACCTCCTCGCGGAGCGGGCGGGCCTGGCCGAGATCAACCGCGGGCTCGTCGAGGAGGGGCTGGAGGGCTTCACGCCGCTGACGTACCTCGTGGACGTCCGCCGGGGGATCTACCGAAACCTCGACGTCACGGCGGACGACCTCACGCCGCTCGAGGTCCGCACGATCCGCTGGACCCGCATCTGGAACCCCCAGATCGCCAAGCTCAACGAGAGCCTCGGCCGCCTCCCGCGCACGTACGGCAAAGACGACCTCATGAAGGCGTACGACCGCTTCTACGCCACCAAGGTCAACAACGCCCCGATGGCGACGATCGGGCTGGTGTTCGAGAAGATGCTCCGCAAGGAGCTGGTCTCGGCGAAGGCGAGCGAGGAGATGCTCGAGCTCATGACCGGGGCGCGCACGAGCACGCACCGCATCCTCGGCCGGCTACCGCGCGGGACGCGCGTCGCGCACAAGACCGGCAGTCAGTTCCTGGTGGTGTGCGACCTCGGGGTCGTGTTCCTCCCCGACGACAAGCCGATGATCGTCACGGCGTGTACGAAGGGCGAGGACGTCCGCGGCGCCGAGGACGCGATCGCGCGGGTCGCGCGGAAGGCCTACGATCTGATCCTCGAAGACCGAAAGAAGGGATCCTGAGTCCTTTGCGGAACGGGGTCCGAGGAGGCACGATTCGAGCCGTGCGCGCCGGTTTCCTCACTTGGGCGTTGGTGTCCCTGTTCGTCGCGGCCCCCGCGCGCGCCGAGAACCACCTCCCGGTGTGGCCGGTCGAGCTGCAGTCGGACGTCGTCAAGATCGCGAAGGGCTTCAACGGCGAGTTCGCGCTCTACGTGAAGGACCTCTCGACCGGGGTGAAGTACACGTACAACGCGAATACACCGATGTACCTCGCGTCCGGCGTGAAGGTCCCGGTGATGATCGCGCTGTTCAAGCAGATCCGCGCGCGCCAGACCACGCTCGACGAAGAGTTGATCTACACCGCCGCCGACGTCCGCGACGGCGCGCCGCTGTTGTCCTTCCTCCGGGTGGGGACGCCGGTGTCGATCCGGATCCTCCTCGAAGCGATGATCCAACAGAGCGACAACGCCGCGACCGACATGATCATCCGGCACGTCGGCCTCGAGAACGTGAACCGCGCGCTCCAGGAGGAGGGCATCTTCGGCTTCGGTCCGATCACCACGCTCCTCGAAGTGCGCCGCCTCGTGTACCGCGAGATGGACACGCGCACCGCGGGCTTCTCGCCGCAGGACATCTTCAGCCTCGGCGTGACGCGCCCGCTCGAGAAGCGGCTGCTCAAGTTCACCGAAATGCTCGAGGAGCCGCCCGGGACGTTCACCGCGGCCGACTACTCGCGCGCGTTCTACGACTACTACGCGCAGGGCTACAACACGGCGCCGGTCGCCGCGATGGGCGAGCTGCTCGAGCGCCTCGCGCGCGGCAAGGTCGTCGACGCGCCCGCGAGCGAAGCGATGATCAAGGTGATGCTCGGGACGGAGACCGGGCGTCGTCGCATCCGCGCGGGGCTGCCGTCGACCGTGCCGCTCGCGCACAAGACCGGCACGCAGTTCCGGCGCATCTGCGACTTCTCGGTGTTCTTCATGGGCGAGGACCGGCCGATCGTGTTCGCGATCGCGGTGAAGAACTCGGGGCGGCGCCGCTCGGAGGACGTCGTCGCGCGGCTCGCGAAGCGCGCGTACTGGCACCTCGCTTCGCCGGAGGAGCGCGCCGCGGCGCTGAAGCGCCCGCCGCCGCCGCCCGGGCCGGACGATCCGCTCGATGGGCTCGATCCCGAAGAGGAGGATCTCCTCACGCCGACGGTGACGAAGAAGCCCGCGACGAAGAAGAAAACGAAGGCGCGCCGGAAGAAGAAGCGCGCCTCACGCGATTAGAGCGATGATGCCGACCGAGTCCCCCTGGGCGCGCCTCGTGCTCGGCGCCGCGCTGATGACCGCGTGCGCGAGCGCCGACGCCGCCGGCCCCGCGTCCGCGCCCGCGAAGTCGGCGCCGCGACCGGAGGTGTCCGGCGTCCCGACCACGCTGACCGACGCGACGTACGCGCGCGTGGAGTCGCTCGTCGAGCTGCGCCCCGGTGACCTGGGGTTCCAGGCGGTCGACTGGCGCGCGACGGCGTACGAGGGCTTGCTCGAGTCGCAGCGCGCGGACAAGCCGCTGTTGTTGTGGCTGTACTTCGGCGGACCGCGCGGCGCGTGCTGACAGAACGGCGTACGAAGCAGACAGTTGGTCTGCAACGACCCGCGCGTAGCGCAATATATTCGAGAGAACTTCGTGGCGGTGGCGACGAGCGACCTCGAGTACGTCAATCGCAAGGAGACGGACCGGGCCGAGTACCGGATCGTACAGAAGATCTACGCGCAGTCGCCGTACCCGGAGGCGTACCAGGGCATCATGCTCGCGTCGTCGAGTGGCCAGCTGTTCGAGCACTACACGGACTACGACGCCGACAGCGCGCTCGAGGCGTTGAAGCGCGCGAAGGCCGAGTACGACAGGATGCCGAAGGCGGAGCGCGTGCTCTCGGAGGCGCTGCGGCCGAAGGACGCGCTGCCGCACTGGGAGCCTTCGCGCGAGGGCGTGATCGACATCCGCGTCACGAAGCGAACGATGCCGGATCCGCGGATCCCGGAGCTGGACCAGCGGCACCCGATGTACTTCCACTTCGACTACCTGTGGATCAAGGAATCGGAGCTCGCGGACTTCGTGCCGAAGGAGATCGCGAAGGGACAGAAGCGAACGCTCGCGAAGAAGTACGTGCAGCGGTTCGGGGTGACCAACCTGCTGATGCCCGAGGGGCAGGCTTGGATGCTCGAAGACCTGAAGGATGGCTCGCTCGTGACGACCGTGACCTCGGTGGAGGCGGACGGCATCCACCTGAGGCTGGACGGCGAGTTCCACCTCGACGCGAAGCGCGAGTCCAACGACAGCGCGTACGACGGCAAGCTGATCGGCCACTTCGTGGTGAGTCGCGACAAGCGGAAGATGGTGTCGTTCGAAGCGGTCGCGTTGGGCGAGGTCGACGTGCGCCGGTTGAACGCGGCGCTCCACCACGCGCCGGGCGACACGCTCGCGGGCGCGGTGTTCCGCATCAACGGGACGTCGGCGAACGATCGAATGGTGCCGAGCGGGTGGCACGTCGCGTACCGCGACTTCTGAGGTGGACGTGAAGCGCGCGACGCTAGTGCTCGTGCTCGCGGCGTGCTCGAGCGCGCCCGTCGCTCCGCCCGCGGAGGGGCCGCCGCCCGCCGCAGCGGAGGTGGCGGAGGTCGAAGAAGAGGTCGCGGCGGAGACCGGCGGCTACCCGGGAGACCTTACGCTGCGGGTGAAGCGCCCGAACCTCGAACCGCAGGACGATCATGGCGTGCCCGGCATGTACATGGGCGTCGTCGCGTCGGCGGACTTCGACGAGGACGGGCGCGCGGACGTCGTCATGGCGGGCTACTTCGAGCAGCGCGTGTTCGACGATCAGCACATCTGCCAGCCGGGCGTGGAAGTGCGCGTGTTCCTGAGTCGGTCGAAGAAGGGCGGGCCGATCCGGTTCGAACAGAAGCAGCGATACAAGGGCATCGGCGTGTGCGCGGCGGAGGTCGTGGTCGGTGACTTCGACGGCGACGGCCA
>JAUHYN010000381.1 GCA_030426505.1 bacterium
CGGTGACCGCGAGGTCGTGTACCGCCGCGCGCTGGTTGGTGATCAGCGAAGTGAGGATCGAGAGCTTCTGCGCCGTGTCCGCGCCGCTCACGTCGAGCGTCGGGTCCGCCTCGGCGAAGCCGAGCTCCTGCGCCTGCGCGAGCGCGTCCCGGTACCCGCGCCCGTCCCGCTGGCCGCTCGTAAGGATGAAGTTGCACGTTCCATTCAAGATACCGAACAGACGATCCACGCGGTCGAACACGAGACCCGCCTGGAGGATCTCCACGATCGGGAGGCACCCCGCGACGCTCGCCTCGAACCGGAACGCCACGCCCGCGGCCTTCGCGCGCTTCACGAGCTCGGCGCCGTGCTCCGCGACCAGGGCCTTGTTCGCGGTGACGACGTGCCGGCCCTGGTCCATCGCGGTACGAACCGCCGAGAGGGCGGGTTCGATTCCTCCCATCAGCTCCACGATCACGTCGAGGTCGTCCGCGGCGAGCACCTCGTCCACGGTCCCGACCGGGACGCCCTCGGGGATGTGCGGCCGCACCTTCTTGGCGTCGCGCACCGCGATGCGCCGGACCTCGAGGCCCTCGCCGCGCTCCGCGATCAACCTCAACAGCCCGCCACCCACGACGCCCGCGCCGAGCAGGCCGATGCGGAGGGTCAAGACGCGGCCCCCTCGAAGATCGCCACGAACTCGTCCGTGCGCGCCTTGATGTGCTTCGGAGGCGGGAGCTGCGTGGCCAGCGCATCGGAGGTCTTCAGGCCGTTGCCGGTGATCGCGAGGACGACGGTCTCGCCGGCCTTCAGGTGTCCCTTCGCCGCGAGCTCCTTCGCGACGCCGACGGTCACGCCGCCCGCGGTCTCCGCGAACACGCCTTCGGTGTCCGCGAGGAGTCGCATCCCGTCCACGATCGCGTCGTCGCTGACGCCCGTCGCGACGCCGCCGGTCTCCCGGATCAACTTCGACGCGAAGTAGCCGTCGGCGGGGTTCCCGATCGCGAGGCTCTTCGCGATCGTGTCCGGCTTCGCCGGGAGGATCTCGTCGTCGCCGCGCTCGAAGGCGTCGACGATCGGTTGGCAGCCCGCGGCTTGCGCGCCGTACATGCGCGCGCCGTTCGACGCGATCCACCCGAGCGTTTCCAGCTCGCTGAACGCCTTGTGGATCTTCCCGATCAACGAGCCGCCCGCCATCGGGCACACCACGGCGTCGGGCGCGCGCCACCCGAGCGACTCCGCGATCTCGAAGCCGAACGTCTTGCTCCCCTCCGCGTAGTAGGGCCGCAGGTTCACGTTCACGAAGCCGATCGGGAGTTGGTCCGCGAGCTGCGCGCACAGGCGATTGACGTCGTCGTACACGCCCTCCACCTCGACGAGCGTCGTGTTGTAGACCGCGCTCCCGAGGATCTTCGCCGCCTCCAGTCCGGTGGGGATCAGGATGTACGCCTCGAGGTCCGCGCGGCGCGACTGCGCGGCGACGCTGTTCGCGAGGTTGCCCGTCGACGCGCAACCCACCTTGTCGAAGCCGAGCTCCTTCGCTTTGCCGAGCGCCATCGCGACCACGCGATCCTTGAAGGAGAGGGTGGGCGCGTTCACGGCGTCGTTCTTGAGGAACACGTCCGTGAGCCCGAGCGCCTTCGCGAGGCGCGGCGCGGGCATCAGTGGCGTCTCGCCGACCTCATGCGAGAACGACGGGACCTCCTCCACGGGGAGCAGCTCTGCGAAGCGAAACACGCCGCGCGGTCGGGCCGCGATCGCGTCGCGGTCCACACGCGCGCGGATCGCGTCGTAGTCGTAGACGATCTCGAGCGGGCCGAAGCAGTCCTCGCAGTAGGAGCGGGCCACGATCGCTTCGTCCTGACCGCAGCTGCGGCAACGCATCTTTCGACTCATCAGCACGTGATCCTTCCTCGCCTTCGCGCACCACGCCAACCACCCTGGGCACCTTTGTCGTGACGAAAGGCCCCGGGCGTGGCGGATCGGGCGCTCCGTTCGCCCCGCCCAGCGCTACAACCGTGGCGCGTGGCACCTGGCAGCGCCTTTGCACAAGTCGTCGGGCATGAAGAGCATCGATCCCCGAGGTGACCAGCAAGCCAACCAGCTCGCGCGCGCGGCGCTCGAGCGCGCGTACATCGACACGCGCCGCGTCTCGCTCGAATTCGAGGGCGGTAAGGTCCGCCTCGCGGGCCGGGTCAACTCGGCCGCGCAGCGGAACTTCGCCGAGGAGGTCGTGCGCGTCGCGTGCTGGCCGCGCCTCGTCGAGAACGAGCTCGAGATCGCGAGCGCTCCGCCGCCGAGCGTGATCACGCGCGCCCCGGACATCACCTGGGCGTAGCCGCCGCGCCGCGCCGAGACTGCGCAACGGGCCCACAATCGGGTACGCTCCGGCCTACGACGGGTTGGGCGTGAAGGTCTGTGCGGTCTGCAGCGCGGCGTTCTTCCGCGACTTCTCCTTCTGCCCCCTCGACGGCACCGAGCTCGCGGAGGGCGGCCCCGACCACCTGATCGACGCCCACGTCGACCGGTTCCCGATCCGCGCGATGATGCACGAGGGGCGCCTCGGCCGCGTCTACCGCGCCGAGCTCGGCGAGAAGAAGTACGCCGTGAAAGTGCTCGTCGGCGATCTCTCCGCCGACCAGGCGCTCGTGAAGAAGTTCCGGCAATCGGCGCACCTCCTCTCGAAGGTCCGCCACAAGAACGTGATGGAGGTCGTCGAGTTCGACACGACCGAGACCGGCCTCGCGTTCGTCGCGTCGAGCTTCGTCCCGGGCCGTACCCTCGAAGCCGTCGTCCGCGACGAGGGCCCGCTGTCGAAGGACCGCGCCGAGAAGATCGTCCGCGACGTCGCCGCCGGCCTCGCCGCCGCACACGACGTCGGCCTCGTGTATCGCGACCTCCGCCCGTCCAACGTCGTCGTGTCGAAGAGCGGCCGCGCCACGATTTGCGACTTCCGCCTCGTCGGCCTCCGAGCGCCCACGGCCGAGTTCGGCGACGCCTCCATCCCGTACGCCGCACCCGAGTGCCTCGATGCGCACATCGGCCCGGCCTCGGATCTCTATTCGCTCGGCGTGATCCTCGCGGACCTCCTCGAAGGCGGCCCCGACGCGAATCACCCGCTCCTCGCGCTGCTCCTCCACCGCCTCCCCGAGGGCCGACTGCGCAGCGCGAGCGACGTCCTCGCCGAGCTCGGCGATCGTCGCGCGCGTCGTCGCCCCGTCGAGACCGGCGACCTCGCGTTGACCGCGGAGGCGCCGTCGTCTCCGCCCTCGGTCGAGCTCCCGCCGTCCGAGACCTCGGATGACTGGGCCTCGCACATCACCGCGCCCGAGGCGCCGGCGCCGATCGAAGAGGTCGATCCGGAAGACGTGCTCGAGGTCGTCGTCGGCGACCCCGATCGATCCGCGTCGTGGCCGAAGACCGAGTCCGCGCTCGCCGACCTTCTGGTGTCGCTCGGCCTGCTCACGAACGCCGAGAAGAAGCGCGTCGCCGCGGAGGTCCAGGCGAACCACAAGCGCTTCATGCAGGTGGTCGCGGAGATGCTCCCCGAAGTCGCGGACCGCGCCGCGAAGGCGTTGGGTTCGCACCTGTCGGTCGAGGTCTGGGCGCCCGGCCCGGCCACGATCCACCCGCGCGTCCTCGCGACCATCCCGAAGGCGCTCGCGACCGAGCTCGGCGTCGTCCCCTACGCGCTGCGCTCCGAGCAGCAGGGCAACACGCTCTTCGTCGCGATCTCGGATCCGGTCGAGAAGCCGGCGCGCACGGCGATCGAGGCGATGGTCAACCACCCGGTGGTGTGGTCGGTCGCCACGGCCGACGCGATCGACGACGCCCTCGAAGCGGCGTACGGCAAGGAGGTCCGCAAGGGCGTCCCGGCGACCATGAGAATTCGGAGGCCCTGACCGACGCTTGCGCGGATTCGGGTTCGTGCGGACGATGGGCGTCGATGCGCGCGTTACCGTTCGCCCTCGGTCTCTCCTTCGTCGCGTCCACCGCCTCCGCACAAGGCCCCGTCGTCGTCGACCCCGCGCTCACGTGGACCTCGACGTTCGCCTTCGCGAACGCGCAGTCGGCGCGCTTCGATCCGTTCGACCCCACCTCGTACTGGGTCGGTCGCCGCGGCGCGACGGACGGCGTGTTCCGCGTGGGCTTCACCGGGCGCGCGGAGCGCGTCGCAGCGGGCTCGAACGTGGCCGCGCTCCTCACCGACGCTTCGACCACCAGCGTCTACTTCACCGAGGACTTCGGCGGGACGATCTTCCGGGTCGACACCAGCGTGCAGCCGAACGTGCGCAGCACGTGGGTGACCGGCTTCCACGCCGGCGACGACGACCCCGTGGGCATGGCCATCGCGCCGCCGAACTACGTCGGCGGCCTCGTGACACCCGGCTCCGCGGTGGTGGTGGACCGCGGCTTCAACGGCCCGGACCAGGTCTGGGTGTGGTCGGCGACGGTCGCGCAGGTGCAGGGGCTCCTCGTGCCGGACCAAGCCGCGTTCGTCGATCCGGTCGACGTCGCGTTCGACGCGAACTGGCTCTACATCGTGGACTCGGGCGAGGGCGGACCGGGGCACGTGTGGCGCGTGGACGGCGCGGGCACGCTCGGTGAGCTCGTGGTGACGCCCGCGCTCGCGCACCCACTCGCGATCGAGATCGACCCGCTCACGCAGGAGTTGTTGATCGCGGACCAGGCGTCGCAGGCGGTGGTCGCGGTGGACCCGACGACCGGAGCCGCGCGAAACCTCGTCACGGGTATCGCGTTCCCGGGGGACGAGTGGGCGAGCCTCGACGTGCGCGCGGACGGAAGCCAGCTCCTCGTGACCGCCGGCGCGCTCGTGTACACGTTCTCGCGCTGCACGACCGCGCTCACCGCGGCCAACGACTGCGACGCGAGCGGCGTCCTCGATCAGTGCGAGCTCGCGGCCGGGCAGGCCAATGACTGCAACGCGAACGGCGTCCCCGACAGCTGCGACATCGCGTCGGGCACGAGCACCGACTGCGAGGGCGACGGCATCCCGGACGACTGCCCGAGCTGCCCGCCGGTCGAGGTGGTGGTGGTGGTCGACACTTCGGCGTCGATGGACGACGAGGCGGCCGCGCTCTGTACCGAGATCACCGCGATCAACGCGGAGCTCTCCGCGCGCGGGATCGCCGTGACCTCGGAGCTGCTCGGGATCAGCGCCGCGCCGGGGGGCGCCTACGCGTGTCTTCAGGACCACGTGATCGCGCGCTACGGGACGGTCGTGCCCGGCACCCCGCCGGTCGGGAACGAGACGCTCGGGATGTGCCCGGGCGGGAACGAGGTCGCTTCGGAGGACTGGGGTCGCGCGGTGTCGGTCGTGGCGGGGACGAAGGCGTGGGCGTCGGGGACCGTCCGGGTGGTGGTGCCGATCGCGGACGAGGGGCCGTGGTGCGGCGATCCGATCAACGCCTTCGACGACGCCGCGATCACCCACGCGATCTCGACTTCGACCGCCGCGCTCGTGCGCGTCTCGCCGATCACCGGGACGGGCTCCTCGCAGGGCGTGATCGATCGCGCCGTGTCGTTGGCGAACGGGACGGGCGGAGTGCATCAACGCACGACCGCGGCGGACGCCGACATCCCGCGCAGCGTGCTGACGCTCGTCCGCAACGCGTGCTTCGCGGCGGTCGACTGCAACGGCAACCAAGTCGTCGACAGCTGCGACATCGTCCAGGGCGGGAGCACCGACTGCGACTTCGACGGGACCCCCGACGAGTGCCAGGACCCGGCGCCGATGTGCCCGCCGCCGGACGCCGGCGTCGACGCGGGCGTGGAACCGGACGCGGGCGCGATCGACGGCGGCGAAGATCGCGACGGCGGCGAACGCGACGCGGGCGGCGTCGAGCGCGACGGCGGCGACGACCGGGACGCGGGAGGGAACCGCGACGCGGGCCCGGGGCGCGACGCCGGCGCCGCGCGCGACGCGGGTTCGACCGCGCGCGACGCGGGCGCGCAGAGCCCCCGCGACAGCGGCGTGGTGATCTTCGACGCCGGCACCGGCCAGACCGACGAGGAAGACGGCTGCGACTGTCAGACGACGGGGCGCGCGCGCGGCGAGCTCGGCTGGGCTTGGCTCGTCGTGTTGGCGTTGGTCCGCCGGCGGCGCTGAACGACGGACCGCGCTCGTGCGCGCCGTCGCAGATCGGACGGACAGTCCGCACGCCCGGCGCGCCGTGGTACGCAGGAGATCGTGAATCGCGTCCCCGCGCTCGCGCTCCTCGCCCTCACTCTCGCTTCAGCGGCCTGCGGCAACGAAGAGGTCGTCGACCCGCCCGACGCGCTCGACCTCGCAGACATCGTCGGCGGCGGCGACGGCACCGGCACCGGCGGCGACCAGGGCATCGACATCCTCACCGGCCAGACCACGACGATCCACGCGGGCGCGCTCGACTGCCCGGTGAACACGTTCGTCCCCGCCGCGAACCCGCTGGTCGACGGAGTGTTCTGCCCCGACGGCGCGCCCGACGAGAGCGACGCGATCGTCGTCTCCACCGAGGGCACGACCGTCGCGGGCGTCCCGGACTGGCAGACGACGCTCTTCGTGCAGTCCACGTGGGACCACGTGTGGAACGGCACGAATCAGGACGTGACCACGAAGGCCGCGGGGCCGCAGCTCGGCGTGCATGCGAACAAGGGCATCACGTTCGACCTCGGCGCGATCCGGATGACGCTCGGCGATCGGCGCATCACGTCGTTCGCCGCGCGCGCCGCGGTGGGCGAGCGCGACCCGCTCGTGGAGAACTTCGTGTCGTTCCAGGTGTTCGTCGACGGGCAGCTCGAGTTCGAGCAGCGCGACGTGCAGGCCGCGGACAGCGCCTTCGACGTGGCGGTCGAGCTCGCGGCCGACGCGCGTTTCCTCACGCTGATCACCGCCGCGACCGGCGACATCCAGGCGGATTGGTCCTACTGGGACGCGCCCCGCCTGGTGCTCGAGGCGAAGTGAATCACTCGGGTAGGAACCGGTAGACGCACTCGGCCGCGCAAGCCGGCTTGTCCTGACCCTCGACCTCGATGCGCGCGTTGAACACCGCCTCGAGCCAGCCGCCGCCCTTCTCGGTCACCTCGCCGAACTCCATCGCGAGGCGGTAGCGATCGCCCGCCTTCAGCGGAGTCGGGAAGCGGACCTTGTTGGTGCCGTAGTTGATCACCATCTTCATGCCCTCGAGCGTGATGAGCCGGAAGAAGTTCCCGGCCACGAGGGACAGCGTCAGGTAGCCGTGCGCGATCGGCGCGCCGAACGGGGACTCCTTCGCGATGCGCTCCTCGTCGACGTGGATCCACTGGTGATCGTCGGTCGCCCCCGCGAACGCGCGGATGCGGTCGAGCGTCATCTCCTGCCAGTCGGACGCTCCGACGGGCTGGTTGGCGTGGTCTTTGAGGCCGGCGGCGCCGGCGACGGTGACAGGCATGGGCGCGTCCTTTACAGCACGCGCGCAGCTCAGGCGAGCACCTTCACCGCGCGCTCCATGTGCGCCGCGATGTCGATGCCGTTCGGGCAGGCGGCGTTCGCCTTCGAG
>JAUHYN010000382.1 GCA_030426505.1 bacterium
GCGTGCGATCGCGGAGCAGGTGTTCGTTGATCGCGGCCGCTTCACGCCAGCCGCCGAGCCACGTCGCCGCGACGGCACGCTCGTCGAGGATTCTCCAGCGGTAGACATCGGTGGAGACGAAGAGGACGTCGTCCGTGGATCGCACGGAAGCGACCGACCGCGCGAGCGCGTACGCGGCGCGCCACATCTTTTGTCGACGCATGATCACCAGCGCTTCGTACAACGCTTCGAGCCGGTGCGGACGCGACTCCCACGCCGCGAGAAAGTCGCCGAGGACCTCTGCCCACGGGCGCCCGAGCGCGGCCTTCATCCGGGCCGCCTGGAACGACGCGAAGTAGACCTCCTCGGCCCAGCCACCCATCGCCACGCGCTGCGTGTAGCGCTCGAGCGCGCGCGCGGGGTCGCCGGCGTCGCGGTAACTCTGCGCGAGGTAGAAGACGTAGCGATCGTTGTCCGGTTCTTCTTCGAGCGCGGCCTCGAGGATCGCGGCGTCGCGCGTGTACTTGTCCGCGCACTTCGAGCGCGCGCCCTCGCAGCGCGCCGACAATGCGTAGTCACCGGCGAGGTTGTCGATCGTCGCGCCCTCGCACGTGAGGTACTCGTGCAGCACGCCTTCCCAGCGCCAAGGCCGGTCGGAGCGAACGAGCCGCTCCTTGAAGTGGTGCATCCCGCCGTCGGCGAGGTGGAGGAGTCGGTACCCGTCGGCGGTGAGGTCCTCGAAGGCGAAGTCGTCGCCGGCGAAGAACACGTCGTCGGCGTCCATCACCAGCGTGTAGTCGGCGTGACCGCGAGCGAGCTCGAGGGCTCGCGTGCGGTTGTGACCGAAGTCCACCCACGCGTGGCGGTGGAGCTCGCCCGGGATCCCGTGACGCGCGAAGAAGGACTCGATACGCTCGATCGTGTCGTCGTCCGAACCGGTGTCGCAGATGACCCAGTAGTCGATGTAGTCGACGACGCTCTCCAGGCAGCGCTCGATGACGGCGCTCTCGTTCTTCACGATCATGTCGAGGCAAATCGAGTTTCGCTTCGCGGTCACGGTGATCCCTCCTCGCTCGCTTCAGTCGATGAACCCGGGGTCGCGCCCGGGGATCGTCTCGCCGCCGGCCCCGCTGGCCCCGCCGGTCGCTCCGCCGGAGCCGGACTCGGGGTTCGGGTTGATGACCGCGATGTTCGGGTCGACGAGGGCACGCGTCGGCGTGACGCGCGCGGCCTCCTGCTCGGGATCGAAGACGCCGTCGGCGGGGTTGCGGATGTTACCGCCGCTCGCGTCGCCCTCGCGGTCCTCGCCCTCGGCCGGACGCGAGAGCCCGAACGACGCGACCGCCGTCGGGTTCGAAGTGTCGAGCCCCTGGCTGGCCTTCTCGAAGTGGTTCTGCGCGCCGCTTCGGTCCGTCCCCGCCCACACCGGCGCGTTCGTCCCCGCGCCGTCGCCGCCGGAGCCGCTCGAGCCCGAGCTGCCGCTGGAGCCGCTCGAACCACTGGAGCCGCTCGAACCACTGGAGCCGCTCGAACCCGAGCTGCCGCTCGAACCGCTCGAACCGGAGCTGCCGCTCGAACCCGAGCTCCCGCTCGAACCCGAGCTACCGCTCGAACCACTGGAGCCGCTCGAACCCGAGCTCCCGCTCGACCCGCTCGCGCCCGAGCTGCCGCTCGACCCGGAGCTCCCGCTCGAACCGCTCGAGCCGCTCGAACCGCTCGCGCCCGAGCTCCCCGCCGGCTCCTTCTCTTCGTCGTCGGGGTTGAGCGCCTCGTAGACCGCGTCACCGATCGCGGTGTCGAGGCCGGTCGCCTTCCCGACGACGGTGCCGAAGGCGTAGCCCGCGACGCCCGCCGCGACGACCGCGCCGCCGACCATCACGCCCTCGGCGAGCGCGGCCCCGGCCGGCGCGGTGCCGATGATCTCCGCGACCGTCGCCGAAGCGCCCCACTTGCTCGCCGCACCCGCGACCGCGGCGACGAGGCCGCCGAGGCTCGCGCCGGCCGCGGCGACGTCGCGCGCGATGTCGTCGGCGTTCGTCGCGACCGCCTCGATGCCGCTCACCGCGCCACCGGGCTGACCCGCCGCGGTGGTGAAGAGGTCCGAGAAGTCTTCGCCGATGCCCGGCGTACCGTTGTCCTGGAACCAACCGCCGAGGTCCTCACCGACGTCGCCGAATCCACTCGACTCGCCGGGCTTCGCGGGCTCAGCGAGCGCGTCACCGAGGCCGAAGAGGTCGGACGCGGACGAAGTGAAGCCGCCGTCGAGGTCGAACATGTTCTCTTCGAAGCCTTCGACGACGTCGACCACGCCTTCGAGCGCGCCCAGATCCTGGGCATCCGTCGGCAGGCGATCGATCGCGGACTCGAGCTTGGCGGGGTCCTGGATTTGCTCGACGCGATCGCGCTCGAGCGTGAGTTCGGGTTGCGTCGTCTTCGCAGAGACGACGAGCGTCGAGGTCTTCAAGGAGGTGTTCGGTGTACTCATGGTGACCGCTGCGGATTGCAACGGCGGTGCCACGACCGAACGTGCGGTCTCGCGGTCTCCTGCGGTGCTTTGTCCGGACGTCCGCCGGATTCGTTCGGCGGACGTCCGTTCGGTGCGCCTGCTACGGGACGAGGAGGATCGGCGTCGGCGCGAGCGACATCACGCGCATCGCGGTGGAGCCGATGAACGCGCGGTGCCAAGCGTTGTGTCCGCTCGCACCGACCACGATCAGGTCCGCCTCGAGGAGCTCCGCGCAGTCGAGGATCGCGTTCGCGGGCGGTGCCTTCGCGAAGGCGTCGACCCGGATCGTCCGCACCTCGGCGTCGACCGGAATCATCTGCCGTATCTCCGACTCGCGCTCCGCGCGGATCTTCGCCTTGTCCTCGGGCGTCGGGAGCCGCGGGAGCAAGTCGTCGTCGTTCATGACGACGGGCGGCTCGAACGCCGTCAGCAGCTCCGTGCGCCCGCCCGGCGCCGTGTAGTGGACGGCGGCCTCGACGACCCGCGGCGACACCTCGGACATGTCGACGCCCGCGACCACGGTCTCGAACGCGATGTCCTTCTTCTCCTTCGTCACCACGAGGATCGGCACCTTCGACACGCGCATCAACGCGGAGGTCACGCTCCCGAAGACCGCGCGGCCCAACGCGCCGTAGCCGTGACTCGCGACCACGATGACGTCGGCGCCGGCATCCCCGGCCGCCGCGGCGAGATCGCGCGCGGGCAACCCGACACGAACCTCGCGCGTGATCTCGACGGCGTCGGAGCGCACGGCTTCGAGCTTCGACATCGCCCGCTTCTTCTGCATGTCGGAGAACGCGGCCGCGTCGGAGGGCGCGAACGTCGTGGGGTACGGCACGTTGGTGGCGTAGTGGACGACGTGGACGAGGTGGACGCGCTTCGCCTTCGTCCGGTGCGCCAGCTCGAGCGCGGTACGCACGGCGAGCTCACCCAACTCGGAGAAGTCACATCCGACGACGATGGTGTTCGGTTTCATTCTACGATCTCCTCTTCTTCACGGCGGACGGTCATCACCGGGACCGAACTCGTCCGCATCACGCGCTCGGCCACGCTGCCGACGCCGAACCGCGCCAGGCCCGTTCGCCCGTGCGTCCCCATCGCGACGAGGTCGTAGCGCCCCGCTTCCGCGAAGTCGCCGATCACCTCGTGCGGCTTGCCGTCGATGACGTGCAGGTGCGGGACCTTCTCCTCGAAGTGCCCCGTGAGGAACAGGCCCAGCTCGTCTTCGATCTTCGATCGCGCGTACTCACCGAGCGACACCGGCTCTCCGCCCTGCAGCCGCACGAGGACCGCCTGGACCCCGTCGAGGGCGTCCGGGTGATGCACGACGTGCAGCAGCTCGACCTCGGCGCCCGTCACATTCGCGAGGCGGTTCGCGGCGAAGAGCGCCGCGCGCGCGCCGTCCGAGAAATCGATCGGGACGAGGATCTTCTTCGGCGGGAAGACGGGCTTTCGCGTGTCGCCGTGACCGCCGACCGTGATCACCGGCTTCGTCGCCGCGCGCACCACGCGCTCCGCGATGCTTCCCATGAAGAGGTGGTCGATGCCAGTCCGGCCGTGCGTCCCGAGGATCGCGATGTCGTGCTCTTCGAGGCGCTGCAAGATGACTTGCACCGGCTCGCCGACCTCGACGATCGCGCGCTCGGCGATACTGCCCGGGACCTCCAGCGAGTTCAGGAGCTCACGCTGCCGGTCCGTGCCCTGCGAGAGGATGTACTGATCGAGCGAGACGCCATCGTGGATGCGCGCGAACTCGAGCGCGACCGACGGCGCGATGTCGAGCGGCGTCGGACACGCCGTGAGGATCGTCAGCTCGGCGCCCTCGGTCCGCGCCACGTCCAGCGCGTAGGCGAGCGACCGCTGAGAGGCCGTCGAAAAATCCACCGGAGCGAGTATCTTGGGCCGTTTCATGTCCCGATCTCCTCGCAACGGACGTGCCGCGCGGGCGCGACTGACCGAACGTGAGTCGACGTAGCCATCCCGTCACGACCCGCGCCGAGCCGTCACACGCGCGTAACCTCCGCCGCAGAGGACGCGGCGGGTTCGGTCCGCGACGGGAGCGTCAGTCGTCTTCGACCACGGGCAGATCGATGTCGAATCGCGTGCCCTCGCCGAGCGTACTGGTGACCCGAATCTCGCCCCCGTGCTCCTCGACGATGCCGTACACGGTCGAGAGCCCGAGCCCCGTCCCGCGGTCGGGCGGCTTCGTCGTGAAGAAGGGCTCGAAGATCCGGTTCTGCGTCGCCTCGTCCATCCCGATGCCGTCGTCGCTGACGCTCAGGCGGATGCACGGCCGGACCTGCCGGTGCGGCGGCAGCGCGCTGTCGACGTTGCTCGTGCTGACGCGGATCCTGCCGCCGCTCTCGAGGGCGTCGCGCGCGTTCACCACGAGGTTCACGATCACCTGTTCGATCTGCCCCGGGTCGCCGAAGAGATCGTCGCGCTCGGCGTCGAGCTGCGTCTCGAGCTCGATCTCGCTGTCGAGGATCCGCTCCAACAATCGGTCTGCACCCGCCACCACGACGTTGAGCGGGAAGCGCTCCCGCTCCGATGGGGTGCGCCGAGAGAAGTCGAGGAGCTGCCGCGTGAGGTTGGCCCCGCGGTCGGCGGCGGCGGCCGCCTCGGTCAAGAAGACTTGCGCCGGCGACGAGGTCTCGATCTTCGCCGACGCGAACTTCAGGCACCCGCGAATGCCCATCAGGAGGTTGTTGAAGTCGTGCGCGACGCCCGCCGCGAGCGTCCCCACGGCCTCCAACTTCTGCGACTGCCTCAGCTGCTCTTCGAGGTGTTTGCGCGCGGTGATGTCGCGGAGGATGCCGATGTACATCCACTCGCCGCCCTCGACGTGTTCGGTGACGCCGAGGTCCACGTC
This sequence comes from bacterium, assembly GCA_030426505.1. Classification (GTDB taxonomy): domain Bacteria; phylum Myxococcota; class Kuafuiibacteriia; order Kuafuiibacteriales; family Kuafuiibacteriaceae; genus JAUHYN01. Next base: position 5,358 of record JAUHYN010000382.1, read on the forward strand.
GAACGTCGTGCCGTCCTTCCGGCGCGCGAGGACTTCGCGGCCGATCCCGATGATCTTTCGTTCTCCCGTGCGCTGGTAGCGATCGAGGTAGTCGTCGTGGTTTCGAGCGTGCTCCTGCGTCATGAGCATCGCGACGTTCTCGCCGACGACCTCCGCCGACGCGTAGCCGAACATGCGCTCCGCGGTGCGGTTGAAACTCAGGACCGTGCCGCGCGCATCGATCGTGATGATCGCGTCGAGGACGCCATCGAGAATCGTCTGAAGAGTCTCCGCGTCGTGTCGCCGATCCGCCAAAACCGGTCATACGATGCCTAGCGCTCGACATTTTTCCCAGAGGTTCTTGCGAGAAATCCCCAGCATGTCGGCTGCGCGGGACTTCTTCCCCTCCACGGCACGGAGCGCGCGCTCGATATACGCGCGTTCGAACTCCTTGATGGCCATCGACAGCGGCCGCAGCTCTCCGGAGGAGTCGTCCTGACTCTCCTTCGGTCCCGCGATGTTCGCCGGGAGGTGCTCGAGGCCGATCGTCTGCCCGCGCGAGAGCACGACGGCGCGCTGCACGACGTGCTCGAGCTCCCGGACGTTGCCGTAGAACGGGTGACTCGAGAGCGCCCCCCAGACCTCCGGCGAGATCTCCGGCATCGGGCGCCCCGCCGAGAACCGCTCGAGGTAGAACTCGACGAGCAGCGGGAGATCGCCCTCGCGCTCGCGCAGCGGCGGCAGGTTCAGGTCGATGCCGTTGAGGCGGTAGTAGAGGTCCTCGCGGAACGTCCCGACCCCGACGAGCTGCTCGAGGTCACGGTGGGTCGCCGACAGGACGCGGACGTCGAGCTTCTTCGGCTCGTCCGTCCCGAGCGGCTCCACGATCCCTTCCTGGAGCACGCGCAGCAGCTTCGCCTGCGCCGTGGGCGGGATCTCGCCGACCTCGTCGAGCATCAGCGTCCCACCGTCGGCCATCGAGAAGCGGCCCTCACGGCGCTTCACCGCGCCGGTGAACGCGCCCGCTTCGTGCCCGAAGAGCTCGGCCTCGAGGAGGGTCTCGGGGAACGCCGCGCAGTTCACGGCGACGAACGGTTTGTCGCGGCGATCGCTCAGCGCGTGGATGCGGCGGGCGACGAGCTCTTTGCCGGTGCCGGTCTCGCCCGTGATGAGGACGGGCGCGTCGCTCTGCGCGATCGTGTCGACCATGTCGAGGAGTCGGACCATCGCGCGCGAGCGGCCGATGATCTCGCCCCGCGCCGCGCCGACGAGCTCGGCGCGCGCCGACGCGAGCTGGTGCTGGAGTCGGCGACGCTCGCCGATCCGCTCGATGCGCACGGCGAGCTCCGAAGGATCGAACGGCTTCACGAGGTAGTCGCTCGCGCCCATCTTCAGCGCTTCGACGGCGTCCTCCACCGCACCGAACGCGGTCATGAGGATCACGTCGGTCGACGGCGACTCCTCGCGCGCCTTCCGGAACACCTCCATGCCGGTGATGCGCGGCATCCGCACGTCGGTGACCAGCAGATCGAAGGGCCGCTCGCGAATCAGGTCGAGCGCCATCGCGCCATCCTTGGCCTCCGCGACCGCGTGGCCCTGCTCCCGGAGGGTCTCCGAGACGGTGAGGCGGATGGTGGGTTCGTCGTCGGCGACGATGATTTCGAGCGGCACCTTGGCTGTCATTTCGTTTTCGTTCTCCCGCCAGCGCGCTACGCGTCGGCGCCCGTGACGACGTGCTTCACGAAGTCGGTCTCCGTCAGGATGCCGACCAACTTGTTCCCCTCGCAGACCGGCAGGCACCCGAACTTCTGCTCGATGAGCGTGCGCCCCGCCGTCGCCAGGTCGTCGGACGGCTCGGCGAACTCCGGGTCGGAGTTCATGACCTCCTCGATCCGAATCCCCTTCAGGACGGCGCGCTGCTCGGACAGCGGCATGTCCTCGACCTGCGCCAACACGTGGCGGAGGAGGTCGCGCTCGGTCACGAGGCCGACCAACGTGTCGTCCTCGTCCACGATCGGGAGGTGTCGGAAGTGTCGCTCGGCCATGAGGTCGTAGGCCTCGAGGACGGAGTCATCGGACGTGAGCTTCTCGACGTCCGTGGTCATGAGGTCGGAGACGCTGAGCTGTGTCATGGTCGTTCGCGTCTGCATCCGTCGTGCCGTGGGGCCACGG
>JAUHYN010001451.1 GCA_030426505.1 bacterium
GTCGACGATGAGTTCGCGGCGAGGGGCTTCGAGAACGTCGGGGCGTGGATCCTCGGGCGGAACATGTTCGGGCCGATCCGAGGGCCGTGGCCCGACCTGAACTGGAAGGGTTGGTGGGGCGACAGCCCGCCGTATCACGTGCCGGTCTTCGTCCTCACGCACGACGAGCGGCCGGACCTCGCGATGGACGGCGGCACCACGTTCCACTTCGTCACCGGCGGCATCCACGAAGCGCTCGACCGCGCGCGCGAGGCGGCCGACGGCAAGGACGTCCGAATCGGCGGCGGCGTCGACACCATCCAACAGTACCTCCGCGCTGGACTCATCGACGAGCTCCACGTCGCGATCTCGCCGGTGCTCCTCGGGCGCGGGGAGCGCCTGTTCGAAGGCGTCGATCTGCGCGCGCTCGGCTACGAATGCGTGAAGCGCGTGGCGTCCGAGGAGGCCACGCACGTCGTCATCCAGAAGAAGAAGAGCGCAGACTGACGCCGGTCAGTCCTTCCCGCGCATGATCCGCTCGAAGATCGCGGAGAAGAAGAACACCTGCACCGTCCACGTCGCCACCGCCCACGGGAAGATCCGGTAGGCCGGGCGCGACGGGTACAACACGTTCTCCTCCGCCGGCTCGAGGAAGAACGGCCCGAGGTGGACCTCGTGCGGGAGGAAGTGACCCCACTGCGCCGCCAAGCGACTCAGGTGCTCGAGGTCGAGCTCCGCGCGGTCACCCATCACGCGACCGCTGATCAGCCCGAACAACACCACCAACACGAACGACTGCCACAACACCAACGCCATCACGCTCGCCGCGCGGCGGCTCTTTCGGCGCGTGTCCGCCTTCGTCTTGAGCTGGCCGCCGAGCAACACCTCGCGCGTGAAGAAGAACCCCGCGAGCAGGAACGCCGCGATCGTGAAGCCGCGCACCCACGGGAACTCCAACACCGCGAGCGACCACGCCTCGTCGGACGCGAGCACCTCCATGATGCCGAGGAACAGCGCCGCCGTGATCTGCGGGAGCAAGAAGCGCCCCGTCCCCGCCGTCATCGCGCGCGCGCGGCGCGACTCGAAGAAGTACAACAATACCAACGACAGGTTCGCGACCGTCGCCGCTGCGAACGGCATCCCGCGCCACCGATACAAACCCATCACGTGCAACGCGCTGCACGCGACGAACGGCGCCAACACCCACAGCGCCACGAACGTCGGTGACGTGAGCAACACCAACACCCGGAACCGCAACGTACTCGCGAGCTCACGCACCATGTAGCGCCCGAGCATCCACTCCTGCACCAGGTTCGCGTCCTCGTCCGCGATCTCGGACATGCGCTCGTTGCCCTGCGCGGCGGCGACGCGCTTCTCGAGGAGGTCGACCGCGACCGCTTCGTCCTCCTTCTCGAGGACCTGCATCAACACGAACAACCGCGCCTCGAGTTTTGCGACGCGCGTCTTGATCAGGTGCGTCGACATCTCGCGCTCCACGTACGGGAGCTCGTCCGCGCAGAGGCGGCCGAGGTCGTCGAGCGCGGAGATCATCCGACGCCAACGCCGCACGAGGTCGTCCGACGGCCGCG
>JAUHYN010000383.1 GCA_030426505.1 bacterium
CCTCCGCGATCTCGGGCGCCGTCATGCCTTCGAGCTCGGAGAGGATGAACACCGTGCGCTTCTTGTCGTCGAGGTTCGAGAGCAAGCGGTGGAGCGTCTGTGCGGCCTCGGTGCGCGCGTACGCGTTCGACACGGCGTCGGGGTTCGCGGTCGCGTACGCGTCTTCGCGTCGCTCCTTTCGCATGCGCGTGCGCCGGTAGCGCTGCGCGACCCGCAACGCGATCGCGAACAGCCACGTGCGCATCGTCGAGCGCCCCTCGAACTCGTCGAGGCGACGGTGCGCCACGAGGAAGACGTCGTGAACCGCGTCGTCGACCGAGGCGTCCTGCACTCCGAGGCGGAGCACACTGCGGAACACGAAGCCGTGGTGGGCCTCGTACACCTCCTCGAACGTGGGCCGCGCCTCCACCTGCGATCCTTGGTCTCCGCCCGGCCCCGGATCCATCGAACGGATTTTCGACGGCGCCGAGTCAGGGGAACCGCAGCTCGACCCACAACCCGAGCCGACCGCCGAAGCGCCCCATCCGGACGTTCGTGCCGTCCACCTCGTAGCGCGGTCGGACCCAGGACACGACCCCCTCCGCGTCGAACACGAAGGCCAGGTTGCGGACGGGCACGACCGCCAGGCCCGTCGACACGGTGGAACCCGCCCAGAACTCTCGGACCGGCGCCGTCACCTGATCCACCGAGTCGGCCGCGAAGCGCCCCATCTGCGCCCCGATGCAGATCGGGACCTCGAGCCACGCGGCGGGGAGCGCCACGTAGCAGGACGATCCGTCGAGCGTCCACAGCCCCACCGTCGCGTTGGGGATCGGGTTGCGATCGAGCCACACGGTCGCCGCGCCGTAGAACCGCAGCGGATCCCACAGCACCGCGCCGCCGAACGAGATCCCCACGCCCTGCCCCGGCAACACGTTCGCGTCGCCGCGCGCGCCCACGCGGAAGTCGAGGCGCGGCAGCGGGATGCCGAACACGATCCCCGGCGCGCGGAGCCCGTCCTCGGACAGCGGCGGGCGCCCTGGATCGCGCGCCGGCATCGGCGGCGGCGAAGGCGTCGCGGAGGTCGTCGCCGTCGCCGTCTCCGGCTGCGCCCAGGTGATCGCCGCAGGATCCACGGCCATCGCGATCACCAGCGCAGTGACGTCCACGATCGAACCACACGATCGATCGTCCTCGCCACGCACGACGCGCTCGTGGACCCGCCCCGCGTCGTCGACGGTCTCGATCCGGACGACGTAGATCGACGACTCGACCGTCGCAGTCGCCGTGATCTCGAGGCTGCGATCGAAGGTCTCGTCGAGGCGACGCCCGAGCAACAGCTCGATCCGGTCGACCACCACCGCGCGCTCCGGACACGCGTCGGGCGCGCGCCACTCGAACGTCACCGGTCCGCTCGCCTGGACCAGCAGTAGCGCGATCACCTCAAGCGTCATCACAGCCGCACGCCGCTCGGATGCGCAGGTACAACACGCCCTCGCCGTCGATCACGACCGGCTGCGGTTCGCGGTCCGTGACGTCGCCCGATTCACACTGCAAGCGAAGTTGCGCGAGGTACTCGCCGTTCGGCAGGTAGACCGCGTGGCCGTCGAAGCGCCCATCCGCGTTCGGCGCGAGCTTGAAGCTGCGCAACAGATCGCCGTCCTGCTCGAGCGCGACGCTCGCGAACTTCACGCAGCGCGGCGCGTCGAGCTGCGGCACGAAGCGGACCTCGTGCCGCATCATCCTCGGCAGGAAGATCGCGGCCCCGCTGATGAGCCCGAGCAACAGCAGCGGGCGCGCGATGCGGCGACGCCAACCCGAGGCCTGTTCTCCCTCGGTCAACGTTCCTCGCCGTCGTCGTCGCGGGCGGCCGCCTCGATGTCGGCCGTGTCGGCTTCCGAGCGCGGGCGCGGACGACTCCGCGCCTCGCCCTCGCCGTCGAGCATGTCGTTGCCGTGCGGATCCATCACGGAGACCTTCGACCCGGCGTCGACCTCGGGGTGAACGGTGCGCCCGTCACCGGCTGGCTTGAACGACACGCTCGCGTTCACCTCGACCCGGAGCGCCGTGAGGATCTTCACCGCCTCCGACGAGATGTCCGTCGCGCGCAGGAAGTCGCCGACCTCCTTCGCGATGATGCGGACGGCCTGCTGCTTGCCCTTGTCGCCCTGCTGCAACAGGTAGCTGATCGCGTCCCGCCCCGCCGTGCCGGTGTTCTGCACCTGGCCGACGGTGTTCTCGATCGCCTTCTTCACGAGCTCCGAGACGAAGGGGCGGTAGCGCTCCCGCCGACGGAACATCTCGTCATCGTCTTCGTCGAAGACCTCGTCCAGCCTGTCGTCGGTCTCGTCAGCCATCACTCACCTCAGAATGCCTCGATCTCGAAGAAGGGCTCGTTCGATCGTCGGCCCGCGGCGTCCTCGAGGACGACGCCGATCTTCACGCGGTCCCCGACCTCGACGTCCCGCAGCAACCGCACGATGACGTCGATCTGCCCTCCCGTGGCGTCGAGGGCAAGCGGTGGCGACTGCTGCGCGAAGACATCCACCATCGCGAGCGACGCCGACCGAGCCTCGTTGATCATCAGGTCCAATAGCCCCCCGGAGAGGTCGCCGTCCGAGTCCTCGAACGTCACCTGGATCTCCAACGCGAGCGGATCCTGCGGGCTCTGTTGCAGTAGCCTGAGCCGATCGACGCGAGGGCGCCCCGGCTCCCAGTCGTTGGGGTCCTCTCCGCACCCGGCGAGGGCGAGGAGCCCGATGAGCATCAGCCTGCGCACGGCGGCTTCATTCTACTCGACGTCCACGATCCGCCAACGACCGTCCTCGCGCCGGAAGGACACGGAGCGGTGCGCGCCATACACGATTCGGGCCTCGTCGCCCTCTACGACGGCCGGTGGCGTCTCGGCGCGGAGCGCCTCGCGCGCGGCCTCGATGCGCGGCCGTACCGCCTCCACGTGGGCGATCAACGCCGCGTCCGTCGCGAGCCGTTCGGCCGCCGCCTTCGGGAGGACCTGGCGCACGACGTCCCAGCGCTCGCGGTCGAGCGCCCACGAGAGCGTCTCCAGCGCGGCCTCGGGCGTGTCGGTCCGCGCCACGACGAACCCACCGCGCGCAACCCGCCACGCTCCATCTTCCTCGACGAGCACCACGCGGCGGCCCCCTTCGAGCACCACCGTGTGGGTCGCCTCCCGCGGCGCGCCCGGCGCGAGGCCGCGCGCGACGGCGTCGGGTCCGTCCGGATCTCGCGCGGCCTCGGCGGCGATCGCGTCGGGTCCGAGTGCGGTGCGCGTCGCGCGGTCGGAGAGCGCGTGGACCTTCGCCCAGTCCTTCGCTTCGACGGCGCGGCGGTAGGCTTCGAGTGTGTCCTCGGGTCCGGGCGTCGCGCAGGCGGCCGCGAGCACCAGCAGCCCGGCGGCGGCTCTCACCGCGGCGCCTCGTGCGTGATCACGCCGCTCGCGATCGTGAGCACGGCGCGCCCGGTGAACCTCGTCCCGAGCAGCGGGGTGTTGCTCGACTTGGAGTGGGACTGCTCGAATCGCCATTCGACCTCGCGATCGATCAACGTGAGATCGGCCGGTCCGCCTTCCCGAATGCGCCCGAGATCCAGGCGCTGCAGGACGTTCGCCGGCGTACGCGTCATGGTCGTGATCGCGCGCTCGAGCGTGAGGCGCCCCGCATTCACCAGCGAGAGGATCACCGGGAGCATCGTCTCCAGCCCCGTCGCGCCCGGCGCCGCCCAGTCCAGCTCGACGTTCTTCTCGATCTCGATTTGCGGGCAGTGGTCGCTCGCGACGCAATCGAGCGTTCCGTCCGCGAGGCCGGTGATCACGGCGTCGACGTCGTGACGCGGGCGCAGCGGCGGGAACACCTTCGCCGCCGTGTCGTAGCCGAGCACGGCCTCGTCCGTGAGCGTGAGGTGCAGCGGCGAGACGTCGGCGGTCACGCGGATCCCGCGCTTCTTCGCCTGGCGGATCAACTCGACGCCGGCCGCCGTGGACACGTGCCCGATGTGGAGCCGCGAACCGGTGAGCTCGGCGATCGCGAGGTCGCGCGAGATCCCGACGACCTCCGCTGCGCCCGGCGCGCCGGCGAGGCCGAGTCGGGCGGAGACGAGGCCCTCGTGCATCACGCCGCCGAGCGACAACGACTCGTCTTCGGCGTGCGTCATGATCGGCGCGCCGAGGTCGCCCGCGGTCTCCATCGCGTAGCGGAGCAACTGGCTGTCCTTCACCGCGCGGTCGCCGTCCGTGAACAACACGCAGCCGGCCGCGGAGAGCTTCGCCATCTCCGCGAGGCGTTCGCCATCGCGACCGACGGACAACGCGCCCGCCGGCAACACACGCGTGGCGCCGGCCGCGCGCGCGCGTGCGAGGATCAGCTCGACCACCTCCACGCGATCCACCGTCGGCTTCGTGGTGGGGAGCGCGACGAACGTTGTGATACCACCCGCCGCCGCGGCGGCCGCCGCCGTCGCGATGCTCTCGCGGCTCGTGTAGCCGGGCTCGCAGGCGTGGACGCGCAGATCGACGAGGCCCGGCACGAGCAACCGGCCCCCGCAGTCGACGACCCGGTCGGCCATCACGTCGCCGGACGCGTCGAGCGATCCGATCTTGTCGCCGTCGAGGACGACGTGGCGCCCCTCGGCGTCGAGACCCGTGCCCGGGTCGAACAGCCGGACGTCGCGCAGCAGCGTGGTGCTCATGACGCCCCCGCCCACGGGCCACGCCCGACCGCGCGCTCGAGGACGGCCATCCGCACCGCGATCCCGTTGCGGACCTGGTGCGCCACGACGGACGTGGGCCCGTCCGCGACCTCCGGATCGATCTCGATCCCGCGATTCATCGGCCCGGGGTGCATCACGAAGGCATCCGATTTCATCCGCTCCGCGCGCGCGACAGTGAGCCCGTACGTCCGGTTGTAGTCACCGAGGCTGGGGAACGGCGGGGGCCCGACCATCCGCTCGAACTGGACGCGCAGCATCATCACGGCGTCGGCGACGGGGATGATGTCGTCGACGTCGCGGACGATCGTCCCGCCGAGCGACTCGAGCGTGCGCGGGACGAGCGAGCGCGGCCCGCACAGCAGCACACGCGCGCCGAGCTTCGTGAGGAGGAACAGATCCGAGCGCGCGACGCGCGAGTGCGCGATGTCGCCGATGATCGCGATCGTGCGGCCCTCGAGGCTCTCGAGCCGATCCAACAGCGTCATCGCGTCGAGCAGAGCCTGCGTGGGGTGCTCGTGGGCGCCGTCGCCCGCGTTGACGATCGCGGTGTGCCCGACGCTCTCCGCCGCCGCGGCGAGGAGGTGCGGCGCGCCCGGGCTCGAGTGCCGGCAGACGATCGCGCCCGGCTCCATCGCGGCGAGCGTTCGGCCGGTGTCCCAGACGGTCTCGCCCTTCTTCACCGACGACGACGACGACGCGATGCTCACGATCGTCGCGCCGAGGTTCTGGGCTGCGATCTCGAACGACGCCCGCGTGCGCGTACTCGCTTCGTAGAAGAGCGTGACGACCGACTGCCCCGCGAGCGGACGCTCGCCCGTGATCTGCGCGTGCCTCAGGACGCGCGCGCGATCGAGGATCTTCGTGATCTCTTCGGCGGTGAGCGGCTCGATACCGAGGAGGTGACGGTCCCACCGCAGCGGGACGCGCCGGCCGCGGTGGTCGTCATGCGTCGCCATGCCGGCCGACTACCACTCGACCTGCGTCAAGTCGCCTTCCACTTGCTTCTCGAAGACGATGTGCGTGGTCGCGTCGATGAGCGGCCACTTGTAGTCCTTCTCGAAGTAGAACTCGATGATGCAGGTCTTGCCGCGCTTGGCCTGGTAGGAGTCCGCTGCGAGTTTGCGCTCAGCGCGCTCCTCCGGCGTGTACTCGACGCGCGTGAACCGGAAGTTGTCCTTGGTCAGCCGGAGCCCGGTGCGCTGCGACGACTTGACGAGTTTCTTCATGACCTCCTCGTCGTCCGTCATCCGGTAGGCGTCGTTGCATGCCGACTTCATGATCCCGCCCATCTGGAAGTTGGGCCAGTAGACCGGGATCGCGAACCAGAGCAGGTAACCGATGAGCAGGAAGATGAGCGTGATCGACACCGAAACGGCATTGATCCGCTTCGGCTTCTTCATCGCGTAGATGCTCATCGTCCCACCTCGTCCAGCACCGACCTTCGCCCCGAAGGCCGGTCTCGTCTAGCCCCACAGCGACGACGTTCGTCAGCCGGTCATCGCCTAAGTGAGCGGCATTGCGTCTAGCCCATGGCCGCCTGCATCGTGACGCCGAGATCCGCGGGCGTGGGCGCGACGCGCACGCCAGCCGCCTCCAACGCCGCGATCTTCTCCGCCGCGGTGCCCTTGCCACCGGAGATGATCGCCCCCGCGTGACCCATGCGCTTGCCGGGCGGAGCCGTCGTCCCCGCCACGAAGCCGGTCACCGGCTTCTTCATCTCGGACTTGATGTAGTCGGCCGCGGTCTCCTCCGCGGTGCCGCCGATCTCGCCGATCATGATGACGCCGTCCGTGTCCGGGTCCGCGTTGAACGCCTCGAGGCAGTCCACGAAGTTCGTCCCGTTGACCGGGTCACCCCCGATGCCGACGCACGTCGACTGACCGATCCCGAGCGCCGTCAGCTGCCCGACCGCCTCGTACGTGAGCGTCCCCGAGCGCGACACGACGCCGATGCGCCCCTTCTTGTGGATGTGCCCGGGCATGATCCCGATCTTGCACGCGTCCGGCGTGATGATGCCCGGGCAGTTCGGCCCGATCATCCGCGACTTCGACGTCTCCATCACGCGCGCGACCTTCACCATGTCGAGGATCGGGATGCCCTCGGTGATGACGACGATCAGCTCGATCTCCGCCTCCACCGCCTCGAGGATCGCGTCCGCCGCGAACTTCGGCGGCACGAAGATCGCCGTCGCGTTCGCGCCGGTCTCTTCCTTCGCCCGCGACACCGTGTCGAACACCGGGACCTTGTCCTCGAACCGCTGCCCGCCCTTGCCGGGCGTGACACCGCCGACGATGTTCGTGCCGTACTCGAGCATCTGCTGCGCGTGGAACGAACCCGCCCCACCCGTGATGCCCTGCACCAACAGCTTCGTGTCGTTATCGACCCAGATCGCCACGTTCAGGATCCCTTCTTCGCCCGCGCCTCGGCGGCGAGCTTCACGACCTTCTCGGCCGCATCGAGCATGTTGTCCGCGGACGTGAGCGCGAGGCCCGACTCCGCGAGCATCTTCTTGCCGAGGTCCACGTTGGTGCCCTCGAGCCGCACCACGACCGGCACTTCGATCGACGACTCACGCGCCGCCCGGATGACGCCGTCCGCGATGACGTCGCACTTCATGATGCCGCCGAAGATGTTCACCAGCACCGCCTCGACCTTCGGGTCGCGCAGGATGATCGTGAACGCCGCCTTGACCTTCTCCGCCGTGGCGCCACCGCCGAAGTCGAGGAAGTTCGCCGGCTCGCCGCCGCAGTGCTTGATGATGTCCATCGT
>JAUHYN010000384.1 GCA_030426505.1 bacterium
GAAGATCTGGCTCGTCCAGACCTACTTCGTGGACAACGGCGGCAAGCCACCGCCCGGTATGGCCCGGCTGCACATCCCAGCCGACGCCCCGGAGTCGTACGGAATCAAGGCCGCCTGACCGCGGCTGCGCCCCCACTGCCCCGCCCTCTCTGTTCGACACCACGTGGTAATCTCCTCGGGTGATGCGTCGGGTCCGCGCACTCTTCGCGGCGTCAGCCGCGCTCGCAGCGCTCGGTTGCCCGACCGACCCGGGCATCGAACCGGTTGACGGGCGCCTCGAGATCACGCCGACGGACGTCGACGTGGGCGCCGTCCCCCTCGCCACACCGATCCCCATCCGCTTACAGGCCGCGAACGTCGGAGACCTCGCCGTCACGCTCACCGCCACCGTCACCGGGGTCGGCGCCGAGGACATCCAACTCACCCAGATCCCCCGCACGATCCTCCCCGGCGCGAGCACCTCGATCACGCTCACGCTCGTCGCCACCCGCACGGGCCCCGTCGACGCCACACTGGAGATCACGACCTCGGCTGGACCGACGTCGCTGTTGTACGTCGGCCTCCGAGCCAATCGCGTCCAGACCACGATCCGCGTGACGCCGCCGTCCGTCGCCTTCGGCGCGCTGCGCGTGGGCGGCTCGAAGACCGCCGACGTCGAGGTCTACAACCCACTCGAACAACCCGCGACGGTCACGCTCGCCCTCGAGGACACCTTCGGCGCGTTCCGGATCAACGGCCCGACCACCGCGCGCATCGAAGGCGGTCGCGCCGTCACGTTCGCGGTCGTCTTCGAGCCGCGGAGCGAACGCGACTTCGTGGGCCGCGTCCGCGTCGCGCGCAGCGGCGGCGGCGTCGGCGAGACCACGCTCCACCTCAGCGGCCGCGGCACCAGCTCGAGCCTGGTCTGCGACACCGACCGCGTGGACTTCGCGGACGTCCCGCCGAATCGCTGCGCCCACACCACGGTCCGCTGCGAGAACGTGGGCGACGGCGCGATCGAGATCGACTCGACGGAGCTCGCGCCGACCGACGCACCGTTCGCCGTCGAAGCGCCGCTCGACCGCCCGATCGAATCACGGACCCGCGTCGACCTCGACTTGGAGTTCTGTCCCACGGATCTGTCGAGCGCCCAGGCGACCCTCGACCTCCTCGTGGTCGAAGCCGATCGACGCAACCGCCGCACGAAGCTCACACTCCTCGGGCGCGGCGGCGGCCCCGCGATCGCGCTCCCCCGCGACGCGCTCAGCTTCGGAGGCGCCCTCCCCGGCGGAGAGACGCGTCGTCGCCTCGCGCTCGACAACGTCGGGCACGCGCCGCTCGAGATCGCGCAGCTCGTGGTGACGCCGCCGGACGCGCCGTTCGCGGTCGTCGAGGCCACCGCCCCCATCGCGCCGGGCGGCCGCGGCTACGTGATGCTCGCGTTCCGTCCGACCGTCGTCGGTGCGTCGAGCGGCACGCTCGCGATCCAATCCAATGACACGTCGCAGCCTGTCGCGCTCGTCGCGCTGTCGGGCGTGGCGGTGGCGGCGCGTCCCTGCGAGGTGTCCGTCGAGCCCAGCGCGATCGACTTCGGCGTCGTGCAGGCGGGCGCGCCGGTGACCCGCGAGGTGACGGTGACGGCGTCCGGTCCCGAGGACTGCGCCTACTTCGATGCGCGGCTCGAGGACGGCGCGCGCTTCACGCTGTCCGGGCCCGCGACCTCCGGCCTCCTCCGCGCGGGTCAGGTCGCGACCTTCGCGATCACGTACGCCAACACGTCCGCCTCCGGGCCGAGCGGCGACCTCGATGCGTTCGTCGTCGACGTCCCCAACGCGAGCCCGTCCGAGCGACTCGTCCCCCTGCGCGGGACCTCGACGTCGCAGTCGTTGGTCGTGGCACCGGCGTCGCTCGACTACGGCGTCGTCGCTGCGTCGGACACCCGCGACAAGTCCGTCGCCGTGTTCAACTTCGGCGTCGATCCGCACCGCATCGAAGCGCTGACGATCGACGACAGCGCGGCGTACACGATCGCGAGCGTGACGCCCGGCCCGCTCCCGGTGGTCCTGGATCCCGGGCGCTCGTTGGTGGTGGAGGTCCGGTACGCGCCGTCGTCGGCGCCGATCGATCGAGGCGCCCTGCGCATAGCTTCGGACCGCCTCCAGCGCCCGCTCACGGTGCCGCTCACGGGGCAGCGCCACACGGCGGCGTGCGGTCGGATCGCGGGGGCGATCTGTGCGCCCAGCGGTGGTGTGCCGAGCGTCGGCGCGCGCGTGTCGGTCGAAGGCACGAGCCTGGAGACGACCACGGATCCGGACGGTCGCTTCTACCTCTCGTGCGTCCCGAGCGGCACGCACACACTCGTCGCGAGCCGCGGCCACTTCTCGCGCCGCATCGGCGTGTCGGTCACCGACGGTCAGACCACGACGCTCCCCGCGAACACGTGCCTCGACCCGACGAGCGCGCAGATCGCCGTGGTGCATGGGCAGTGGGATCTCGCCGAGGCGATCCTCACCGACCTCGGGTTGGAGTTCGACGTGTACGAGGGCATCGGCGCGCCCGCTGCGATCCTCTCGGACAGCGCGCTGCTCGCGTCGTACGACATCGTCGTCCTCAACTGCGGGATGCACGACGCGACCGTACGCGGCGCGTCGGTCGCGGCGAACCTGCGCGCGTTCGTGGAGGGCGGCGGCTCGCTCTACGCGTCCGACAAAGCCTACGACGCGATCGAGGGCGCCTTCCCGTTCGCCATCGACTTCGACGGCGACGACACCGTGCTCGACGCGGCGGAGGTCGGCACGACGAGCCCCGTGCTCGGCAATGTGATCGACACCCGCATGTTGCGGCAGCTCCCGCAGCAGACCTCACTCACGCTCACCTACTCCCCCGACTACGCGCTGATCTCGGGTACCGCGCCGTGGACCAGCGTCCACGTGGTCGGCCAGACGACGGCCGGGAGCGCGCCGCTGCGCCCCCTCCTCGTGTCGTTCGAGCCGCCCGCGGGCGGGCGCGTGGTGTTCACGACCTTCCACAACACCGACGCGATCGACGACCCCGACGTGACCACCGTGCTCGAGACGGTGTTGTCCGATCTGTAGGCGGCGCTTCACACCACGCCGACGTAGCGCGCGCGCGGGCGGAGCAAGAAGCCCGCTTCGCGTTGCTCGAAGGCGTGCGCGATCCAGCCGGCGGTGCGGCCCACCGCGAACAGCGCGCCGCCGGATCCGGGCGGGAGCTTCAACGCGGACGCGAGGGCCACGAGGCCGAAGTCCGAGGTCGGGTGCTCCTGGCCCGCGATGGCCATCGCCGACGCCATCGCGGACGCGATCTGAACGCCACGATCGCGGGGCGCGATCGCCTCGGCGCGGGCGAGGAGCGCCTGCGCGCGCGGGTCGCCGTCCGGATAGAGGCGGTGCCCGAAGCCGAAGATCGCCTCGCCGCGACGCAGGCGCTCGCGGACGAACGCGACGGCCCCCGAGGCGGACGGGACCTCCGCGAGCAACGCCTCGACGCGATCACACGCGCCCCCGTGGACGGGCCCGCTCATCGTCGCGATCGCCGCCGAGAGGCAGGCGTAGAGGTCCGCGCCCACCGACGCGGGGATGCGCGCCGCGAAGCTCGAAGGGTTGAGCTCGTGGTCCGCCATCAACACCAACGCCGCGTCCACCGCCGCGACGTGGACGCGCCGCGGCTTCTTCCCGAGCGCGACGAGCAGCGAGCGCGCCACCGTCGGCTCCGCGAGCGCGGCCTCCACGCGCGCGCGACCGGCCGGCAACGCGACGCTCGCCACGAGGCGCCGCACGATCACGCGCGCGCGCTCCACCGAGTCCGAGCGGTCGAAGCGCGCCGCGTCGCGCACCGCGAGCGGTTGCACCACGAGGCCCATGGCGTCGAGCGGGCGGGCGTCCTTGCCGAGCATCGTCGCGAGCTTCGACAACGACGCTCCGAAGCCGTCCGCCGTCCACCGCGCGCGCGGCGTGAGCGCGCCGGTCCACAACAGCTCCGCCACGGCCTCGAACGAATGCCCCGCTTCCGCGAGCTCCGCCGCGCGCTGTCCGCGGTAGGCGTGACCGGTGGGATCGATGCGGGTGATCGAAGAGTCCAGCACCGGGTCGCCCCACCGGAGCGCACCCGCGGCGACCGCGCTGTGCCCGGCCCGCGCCGCGCTCCGAGCCGCGAGGCGCACGAGGTCTGCGTGTTTGTAGCGGCGGCGCCGGCCGTCGGCGTCCGGGACGCTCGCGACGAGGCCGCGGCTCACGTACGCGTAGAGTGTCTCGCGCTTCACGCCGAGGAGCTCCTGGGCCTCCTGAGCGTCGACCCACGCCTCGGGTGGATTGTTCATTCCATGACATTGATCGATGTTTCCACATTGATCAATCTGACGCCGAGATCGACCGTAGTGGCATGAAGATCGAACCGATCGACGTGGGCCTCGAGGGCGTCGTCGCCGCCGAGACCGTCCTGAGTCAGGTCGACGGCGAACGCGGCGAGCTGCTCCTGCGGGGCCACCCCCTCGACCACATCGCCGGCCACTGGACCTTCGAGGAGGTCATCGGCCTCTTCCTCTCCGGCGAACGCCCCACCGCCCCGGAGCGCCGCGCGCTCGAGCGTCGCCTGGGAGCGCTCCGGATCACCGCGTACGAGCGCATCGACACCCTCGGCGCCGCGCTCGACGCCGCCAACGCCATGGACGCGCTCCGTGGCGCCGTCGCTCAGCGCGACGTCGCCGACGAAGACCCGCTGACGACCGCGCTCGAACTCACCGCGAGCGTGGCGGTGTATGCCGCCGCGTGGGGCGCGCGGCAGAAGGGCGAGCCGCTCCGTCGCCCCGATCCCGACGCGAGCCACGCCGCCGACCTGCTGTCGATGTACCTCGGACACCCGTGCGATCCGACGAACGGGCGCGCGCTCGACACGTACCTCGCGACGGTCGTCGACCACGGGATGAACGCGTCGACCTTCGCCGCGCGGGTCGTCGCGTCGACGGAGTCCGACGCCACCTCCTGCGTCGTCGCCGCGATCGGCGCGCTGAAGGGGCGCCTGCACGGCGGCGCGCCCGGGCCGGTGCTCGACATGCTCGACGCGATCGGCCGCCCCGACCACGCGGAAGCCTGGCTCACGGAGGCGCTCGCCGAGAAGCGTCGCATCATGGGGATGGGCCACCGGGTCTACCGTGTGCGCGATCCGCGCGCCGCGGTCCTGGAGGCGGCTGTCCACACGCTCCGCGGCGGCGAGCGCCTCGCGCTCGCGAAGGCGACCGAAGAGACCGCCGCGCGGCTCCTCGCCGAGCGCTACCCCGACCGGAGCCTCCGCGCGAACGTGGAGTTCTACACCGCCGTGCTCCTCGAAGCGCTCGAGATCCCGCGCGCGCTCTTCACGCCGACATTCGCCGCAGGGCGCGTGGTCGGCTGGATGGCGCACGTGTTCGAGCAGCGCGCCGTTGGGCGCTTGATCCGACCGAAATCGCGGTACGTCGGCCCGCGCGCGACCTAGGACCGCGCGCGCCCTTGCGGGGCGCCGCGCCCCACGCGCAAGATTGGGGCGTTGCGCCGCAGAGTCCTCGTCGCGCTATTGGTCGCGTCCTGCCAGGGCACGCCGACGCTCCCGATCGCGCTGCCCGAGAAGGGCGAGGACGACCTGACCCTCTTGCTCGGCTACGAGGGGCACCACCTCGAGGGCGCCTACGCGTTCGATCTCCGCTCCACGTACGCGCCGGACTTCGACTTCGAAGTGGACGAGGACGGCACGATCTACGCCGGGTTCGCCCCGCAGGCGCTCGAGAACCTGCGCCTCTCGCAGGGCGAGCTGGTCCTCGGCGACGCCAACGAGCGCCCCCCCTTCAGCGGCGCGCGCTTCCTCGAGAACCGAATCCAAGAGGAGCGCTACGCCGGCTGGTCTCCGCTCGAGGCGCAACCCCAAATCTTCTCGCGGATCCCGATCCCACCCGAGCCAAAGATCTGTCGGTACGTCGAGGTCACGGAGACGATCGAGGTCGGCGTGATCGGCTTCGGCGGCCTCGCCCTCGTCGATGCGGACACCGTCCTCGTGAGCGGCGGCTCCACGAAGACCGGCGGGCTCTTCGAAGTCACGCGGGCCGGCGCCACGCGGGTGCCGGACCTCGACGGCGCGCCGTCCGGACAAGTGTGGCGCGATGACCGGGACGCGTTCTGGTCGGTCGACGACTCCGGCCGCCTCGCGCGCATCCACCGGACGGCCGGGGCCTACGCGTGGACCGAGATCGAGACCGCCTCCATCGCGATCGCCGCGCCGATGCAAGTCACCACCGGATACGACGGCGACGAGGCCGAGGTCGCGATCCTCACGGTGACGGGTGAGCTCCTCTTCCGCCGCGTCTCGGAGCCCGCGTGGCGATACATGAAGGTACCGATCAACCCCGACGAGCACCCGGTCAATCTCGACGTCGAGTGGTACGAGCCGAGCACGCTGCTGCTCGCCAACGGCTTCCCCGCGCCACGGCGCCTCCACTTCGGACCGAACGGAGTGGACGAGACTGAGATCCGCGTCGTGGGGCCCGAGGTCGACGACTTCCTCGTGACGTTCGGCTTCTCGCGATCCGACGCCGGCCTGCACATGATCACGTCGGGCCTCGTGTTCACGCACTTCATGGTGTTCGACGATGCGGTCGACGAGATGCGGTTCCGTCCGGACCGCCCGTCGATCATCCCGCGCCTCCCCGGCGTCGCGATCGACGCGCTCGGCGACGGGATGCTCCTGTACCGGACGAAGGGCCCGCTGATCGGTGTGGACGACAACAACGGCTGCGTGGAGCCCCGCGAGCTCCCGGTCCATGGTCTGCGGTTCCCCACGCTGATCGACGCCGACCACGGCGTGATCATCGACCAGGGCGACAACGTCGACCTCCCGTTGCGCGTGCTCTTCTTGGAGTTCCTCGACGGACCGTCGAGACTCGACCCATGAGCTGCGTCTTCTGCGAGATCATTGCCGGTCGCCTCCCCGCCGCCATCGTGTTCGAGGACGAAGACTTCATCGCCTTCCTCGACAAGAGCCCGGTCTTCGTGGGGCACGTCCTCGTAACGCCGAAGGTGCATCACGAGACGCTCACCGATGTCCCCGTCGATGCGCTCGGGCCCTTGTTCACGCGCGTGCAGTCGATCGCGCGCGCGGTCGAAGCCGGCCTCGACGCGCAGGGCACATTCGTCGCGATGAACAACCGCATCAGTCAGAGCGTCCCGCACCTGCACGTCCACGTGGTGCCGCGCCGCAAGAAGGACGGGCTCCGCGGCTTCTTCTGGCCGCGCACCAAGTACAGCGGCGACGATCAGATGCAGGAGGTCGCCGCGAAGATCCGCGACGCGCTCAGCGCGTGACGATGCGGAGCTTCGGGAAGTAAGCGGCGAGGATCTCCTCTGCGGTCTGGCCCGCCTCCGCGCGCGCCGCCGCACCGGTCTGGCACAGCCCCACACCGTGACCGAGGCCCACGCCCACCAGGGTGAACTCGCGCCCCTTCC
>JAUHYN010001452.1 GCA_030426505.1 bacterium
TCGGGCGGACGCGCTTTCGCCCGTCCACCTCGATCGAGATGGACGCGTACGGCGCGCTCGCCTACCGGCTCCACGCGCCCGAGATGCGCCACTGGGTCCACAACACGTTCACGACGGACTCGGCCGGGCTGCGCAACCCGCCTTTTTCGAGGCCGCCGCGCGTCGTCGCGGTGGGCGACTCGTTCGTCGTCGGCGTCGGCAGCTCCGACGACCAGACGATCCCGCACGTGATGACGAAACTCCTCGGCGAGCCGGTGTACAACTACGGCACACGCCACGACGCCGCGCCGCTATACCTCTCCGATTCGGTCTTCGCGAGGCACCCACCGCGCGTCGTGATCTACGCGATGTCGGCGCGCACCGTCGCGCCGCTCCCGAAGCCGCGACGCACGGGCGACCCGGTGCCGCCGCCTGAACCCGCCCCCGATGCGCCGACGCGCACGTTCCTCGACGACGCGATGCTGCCCTGGCGACGCCTCGGCGCACCGATCCCCCGGTGGCTGGCCGTGGCCGAGCGCGACAACGGCCTGAAGAAGCACTCGCAGCGGATCTACTACGCCGCTGAGCGCGCGGTGTTCGGGTTCCCGCAACGCATCGAAGTCGACGGCGCGCCCGCGTTGATCCTTCTCCCCGAGGAGCAGTTCCTCGACCGGACCCCGGAGCAGCGAAAGGTCGCCGAGATCGTCGACACCTGGCGCGCGTACGCCGAGGCCAACGCGCTGCGCGGCACGCGCGTCGTCTTCGCGCCGCTCCCCGAGACCGGAGACCTGTACCTCGACGCGTTCCCCGACGCGATCAAGTCCAACGTCGTCGAGGCGTCCTTCCTCGACGCGGTGTTCGAAGGCCTGAACGCGGCCGGCCTCGAGACCTTCGACGTCCGGCCCCTGCTGCGCGCGAACCGCACCCCGTACCTGTTCCTCCGCGACGACACCCACTACACACCCCGCACCAACGCCCTGGTCGCAGAGGCGTTCGTCGGCGTCGTGCGACCTATGCTCGAGACGCCGCCGCCTCGAGAATGAACGCAACGGCGACGGACCGTTTGAGCGCCAGCGCCCGGGTTGCTAGCTTCTCGCGGCCGTGTCGGACGCCCAGACGATCGAGCGCCTCGCCGAACAGATCCGGTACCACCGGGATCGCTACTACAACGACGAGCCGGAGATCACGGACGAGGAGTTCGACGCGCTCGAGGATCGCCTGCGGAGCCTCGCGCCGGACCACGACGTGCTCGGCGAGGTCGGCGCCGCGCCGATGGACGACGCGCAGTCGGCGGAGCAGGAGTCGGAGGCGGCGGCGCTCGTCGCCGACAAGGACGCCGACGCCCTCGCCGCCAAGCTCGTCGCCGAACAGGATCGCTTCTACGCCGGCAAGGCCGGCGATCCGAAGATGTACCTCGGGCTCTACGTCGCGCTCGAGCGCGCCGCGCCCGGTCACCCGACGCTCGCGCGCGTCGTCCCGCCGCGCGGTCGGGACTGGGTGAAGGCGGCGCACGAGATCCCGATGGGGTCGCTCAACAAGGTCAACACCGAGACCGAGCTCGAGGACTGGGCGAAGCGCTGCGACGAG
>JAUHYN010000385.1 GCA_030426505.1 bacterium
CGACTTCATCCGCTCGAACAGCCGCTCGAAGTTCTCGCGCCACGCCTGCTGGTTGACGATGCCCCACGCCGCGTCGACCGGGATCTCGTCCGCGCTCTTCATCGCGATGTCGTGCAGGACGTCGTGCCGCTCCGCCAGCCGCGTGCGGTCCTCGGAGAGGTGCCGCAGCGTACGGCGGTGCGCTTCGATCGCCTCGTCGATCGCCGCCACGTCCTCCGGTTGGTCTTCGTGCCACACGCGCATCGCGCGGCGACACCTCAGATCGGTGACGGTCGCTTCACCGTCGAGGTGCCCCGACAGCGAGACGTCCTGCAGCGTCGGCGCCACGCCGAGCACCACGAGGCGGTTCGTTCCGGCTTCGAGATCCACCTCGGCCCAGCGCCGCACGCGCGCGCGATCCTCGAGGAGCGTGACCTCGCGCGCCGGGACCTCGACCTCGGTGCGCGACGTGTCGATCGGGGGAAAGTGCCTCGCCTCGCTCACTTCAGGCCTCCCGTCGGTTCCCGCCGACGATCTCGTTGTTCGCGTAGATCTTCACCACGTAGCGCGCCGACAGCTTCGCCTCCGAGCGCGCCGGGACCTCCACCGTCCACCGGCGCCCCCCGACGAGCGGCGCGTTCCGCTCCTCCTGATCGTACGGCGCCCAGGCCGGCGACACGTCGATCTCCTCGACGACGACCTCCGCGTCCTCGTCCGGCCAGGGGATGCGTTCGCGCACCTCGCACTTCACGTCGCGCCCGAGGTTGTTCACCAGCTCGATCGCGATGTCGTGGACCAGCTCGTTCGTCGCGACGACCTTGTCGCTCGTGCGCGCCTCCGAGAAGCGCGTGTTGCGCGCGCAGCGGATCGCCTGCTCCACGCCGAGCCCGAGCGTGAGCCGCCCCTTCGGCGCGACCGTATCGATCGACGTGGTCAGCACGTACTCGTCCGCCACGTAGAGCTCCGCCGGCCCCGAGAGCAACGGCGCGTAGAGCGGGTTCTCGATGTCGGCGATGCGGAACACGTTCTCGTCCTCGCGCGGCACCACCACGTAGTGGACGTCGCAATCCGACTTGCGCGTCCCGAGCGGCACCGAGTGGAAGACGCCGTCCGAGTCGACGTCGACCGGCGCGTCCGCGTCGTAGGTGTAGTCGAACGCGCCGGACGCGTGCCCCACCTCCACCGCGTCGCGCGGCAGTTCCGTGTCGGCCGCCGCGTGCGCGCGACGCACCGCCTGCTCGACCAGCTCCACCACGTCGAGATCGAGCCGGCGCCCGTGGCGCTCGAGGGTCTCGAGGTACTGCGCGCGTCGGTCCACCGGCGACAGCCGCTGCCGACCCGCGGCGTCCGACGGCGCCTGCAAGACGAGTTGCGTGTAGACCGTCGCCTCGAGCACGGCCGCGGGGATGCCGCCCTTGTCGGCCTGCACCTCCTTCCTGCGCTTCGACGCCGACTTGCGCGCGGAGCGCACCGCCGTCACCTCGCGCGCCGCCATTGGCTGCGGCGGCGGCGCCATCGCGGCCGGGGCGGCCATCCGCGCCATCGGCTCGGGGGCCGCCATCTCGTCGAGGTCGTCGAAGGCCGCCTCTTCGGCGGCGCCGTACGCCGCGCCCTCCATGCCCCCGACCGTGGTCATCGCTTCGATGTCGCGCCGCACGACCCGCCGCTCCACCGCGACATCGGGCGCCGCGATGTGCGTCGCCGATGGCACGTACGGCGCCTCGCGCGGCACCAGTCGCGACACGGCCTGCAGCGCGCGGTCGTAGTCGGCGTACAGCTGCGAAGCGCCCGCGGGCGGTGGTCGATAGCCACGCTTCGACGACGGCGCGTCCTGGCGCTTGCCGATGCGCAGCGCCGAAAGCTCGGGCAGCTCGGTCCACGACATCGGGTTCGCCGTCGACAACGCCAACCGGACCCCGCGCCAGTCCTCGCCCGTCTGCTGACACACCAGCGCGCGCTGCACGATCTCCGCGGAGCGCGCGTCCCGCGCGAGGCGTACCTGGTAGGCCGGCGCCCAGCGCGCGCCGCCCACGTGGTAGTCGAGCGCGAGCACCGCGCGCTTCGCGCCCTCGATCCCCGAGAGCTTCGCGACCACGGTCTTCGTGATCTCGTTCGCCGAGATGCGCCGCGCGTTGGAGGCCTCGTCGCGGCGCGCGCGCAGCTCGCGCAAGCGCTTCTTCAGCAGTGCGGCCTCGTCCTCGATTGCGCGCCGCCGCGCCGCGCGCGTGGTGCGCGCCTCGTGGACGAACGACTCCAGCATCTCCCGCGCCGCGATCGGCGACGCCGGCGGCGGCTTGCCCTCCTCGGGCTCGGGCCGGTGCAGCACCTCCATGTCCGCGAGCAGCGACGCCTCGAGCTCGAGGTCCTCGCGCTCCACGTTCAGCTTCTCGATCCGGCGTTCGAGGCTGCGGATCTCGGCGTCGTCGGGCGGCTCCGGCAGCTCGGCGATCGGCGCGACGTAGAGCCCGACGTGGACCCCGCGCACCACGAGGTCCGCCTCGCCGTCGACCTCGACCACCGAGACCCGGACGCTGCTGTCGAGCAGCGCGAGCGGGAGGTTCGGGATGGAGATCGTGTCGGTGGGCGCGTCCAACTCGACGCGGCGCCGGACCTTCGCGCCTCTACGGTAGACGGTGACTCGTTCGATCGAGGACTCGACTTCGCGCATGGCAGGCGGCCCTCGGATACCACGAATCCGGGGTCACGGCGCCTGGTGGACCACCTTCCCGAAGCCATCGTTGAGGACGATCCGAGGCCTCCCCTTGCCGTCGATGCCGAGCTCCACCGCGGCCTTGCTGCTGGCCTGCATGAATCGCACGTGCGCGGCGCCGTCGGGCGCGATCTCGATCGTGCCGGTGCGCTGCGTGTTCTTGAGCCGCAGCGCGACGCTGCCGTCGGCCATCACGGTCATGCCCGCGTCGGAGCGACCGCCCGGGCCCTTCATGAGGAAGCTCACAGCCCCGTCTTCGGCGAGCGCGAGTTGTGCGCGGCTCTCGCCGGCCTCGTCCACGAGGACGAAGGCGCGCGCGTCGACCACGGCGGGGGCGGTGCGCTTGGCGGCCACGAGTCCGAGCGCCAGCAGCGACACGAGCAGCACCGCGACCGTGAGGCGCTGACGTCGTTCGAGCTGAGTGAGGCGAGTCGCGAGATCGCGTTCGTCGTGCATGCGTGAAGAGGAGCACGCGATGACCGCGTTGATAAACCCGTCGGGTTGACCGAGACTCGCTGCCCTGGACGGCGCGACCTACCACGTCCGAAACCCCGACGGTTCGGAGCTCGAAGGGCTCTCGGAGACGGACGTCTGTCGGGCGATCGAGCAGGGACACATCGCCTTCGACGCGGTCGCGTCGACGGACCAGTCCCCCGGCTTCTTCCCCGTCGCGAACCACCCGCGCTTCCGCCGCGCGTTCGAACAACGACTGACCGCCGACCTCCCGACCAGCGATGCACCGCCGAGCACCGCGCCGTGGGACGCGCAGGCGGTGCAAGGGCTCGACATCCCCCCGCCCGGGCGCGCGTTCGATGCGCCCGAGCTCGCCGACGAGCCCACCCCCCCGAGCAGCGCGAACCTCGTCGTGCCGGTCCCCGACGCGCCCGCCGCGCCGCCGGGGCTCGTGATGGTGCCGGGCCTCTCGGACGACAGCGACATCTACGACGACCAAGCCAGCTCGAGCGGGAAGATCACCGGCCACATCACGGACCGCGACACACTCGTCGGCGAAGACGTCGGCGACGAAGGCTTCGACACGTTCGTGCAGGGCGCCGTGCCGCGCACGTCGGAGGACGTCCTCGCGCTGGAGGACGACGGCGCCCACACGTCGATCAACGCGCGCAACGGATCGAGCGGCGAGCTCGACGCGCTCCACACGGTGTTCGGCGTCGCGATCGGGGAGGAGGATCGCGACGCACCGCGCGACGACGACGGCGCGCAGACCGCCTTCGGCGCGTTCGATCGCTCGAGCGGCTCAGAGGACGCGTCGCCACCGAGCGACGAGTCCCCTGACGGCGGCCCGACGGGCGCCGTCGAACGAAGGGAGGAAGCGCGAACCACGCTCGACGTCGCGACGGACGCCGCACCGAAGGATCACGAGGCGACCGACGACACCCTCGACGCGAACGCTCAGACCTTGTTCGGCGACCGCGCTCCGCACGCCGAACAACGCGTGACACCCACCGACGTCGTCGCCCGAGCGAGGCTCGGCGACCGCGCCCCGCCCGCCCCCGAGCGCGCGACACCCACCGACCTCGACCCCCGGACCAGGTTCGGCGACCGCGCCCCGCCCGCCCCCGAGCGCGCGACACCCACCGACGTCGACGCGCACGTCGAGACGGATCCGACCGCGGCCGCGCTCGAGCCCCCCACGCTCCGCCCCGGCGACGCCGAGGACGCCACCGCGATCGGCGTCCGCACCGTCGCGGCGCGGCCTCGGGCGAGCGTCGACGAGGGCCGCGATCTCGACACTCTCGTCGGCGGCGGCCTCCCGGACTTCGTCGAGGCCGTGACCCCGAGCGGCGCACACCTCTCGGACGGCGACATCGAAGAGGTCCACCCCACGGACACACAGGTCGCCGTCGTCCACCCGGACGAGGACTTCCAACCGGAGGACCTCGCGCTCACCAGCCAGGACGATCCGATGCCCCCCGAAGGCACGCCGCCCGCGATCGACGCGTCGCCGATCGGGCACGGCGCGATGGCTCCGCAACCGAACGCGCCCTCCCGGCGGTGGCTCCCGGTCGGCCTGGCGATCGGTGCGTGGGCGACGCTCACCGGCGTCCTCTTCTTCGCGTCGATCCTCCGGGACGGCGGCCCGCACGAGGCGGCCTGGAACCCGAACAGCGCGGTCCTCTGGCTGCGCATCGCGCTCAACGGCGGAGTCGGGGTGCTGCTCGTGCTCGCGTTGCGGCGGCGCCTCGCGCTGTCGACGCAGCTGTTCCGGTTGTCGTGGGAGTGGGCCGGGATCGCGATCCTCGCCGGCGCGTGCGTCGGCGCGATGGCGCCCTTTTCACAGCCCGCCGCGCCGCTCGCGATCGCGTTGATCCTCGCGGCCGCGTTGGCCATCGCCGAAGAGGTGTTCTTCCGCGGCGTGCTCGGCCGCGTCCTCGCGGCGAGCCCGTTGAAGACGCGCACCGCGATCGCGATCGCGGCGGTCCTCTACGGCCTCTACTACGGGACGTACTTCGTGATCTGGCAACACGACGACCCGATCCAGATCGCGCTCGCGCTCACGATGATCACGGTCGGCGCCGCGCTCCCCTACGCGATCCTGCAAGACCTCACGAAGGGCGTCCTCGCGCCGCTGCTCTGTCACGTCTCCGTGAACGTCGCGGGCGTCGTCGTTCGCACGTACTTCTGAGCGACGGCTACTCGTCCTCTTCCGGGTTCACCGCGAGCTCGTTGCCGCGCTGATCCACCACGCGGATCTCACACCGCCGGTTCTTCGCGCGCCCCTCGCGGGTCTTGTTCGACTCCACCGGGTGCCACTCGCCGTAGCCGCGCACCGAGAGCCGGTCGGCCGCGATGCCCGCGCCGACGAGGTAGTCGACCACCGCGTGGGCGCGGCGCTCCGAGAGCTTCAGGTTGAACGCCTCGGAGCCGGTCGAGTCCGCGTGACCCCCGATCTGCACGCGCAGCTCGAGGTGCTTCTCGAGGAGCTTCACGCTCCGGTCGAGCGCGTTGTGGCTGGTCGTGCGGAGTTCGGCCGAGCCCCACGCGAAGAACACGCGACCGAGCTCTTCGACCACGAGGCGCGCGGGCGCTTCGAGGTGACGCGCGACCTCGACGACCTCGGGCTCCGGCTCGCGGGCCGGCGTCGGCTCGGGCTCGATCGTCTCCGCCGCGAAGACGAACGGCGGCTCGGGCTCGTCCTGGCGCCACAGCGTGAACGTGAGCCCGGCGAGGACTTCGAAGTGACTCGTGTTGCCGGCACCCGGCCCCTCGGCGGCGGTCCAGATTTGGCGACCGTCCATGCGCACCGACAGCCACTCCGCGGCGTAGAACTTGAGCCCCGCGCCCCAGTGGAGCGAGCGGTCGATGTCGTGCCCGGCCTCCGAGCGCGACCCGAGGTAGCCACCGCCTGCGACCACGAACGGCGACACCCGCCACGGGAGCTGGAGCACCGCGTGCCCGCGCGCCGTGAAGAGGTTCACCGACTCGTTGCGGGCGTTCTTCTGCGGCATCACGCCGCCCTCGAGCTCCGCGCCCACCCACGCGAGCGGGAAGTACGCGGCGCGCAGCGAGAGGGTCGGGCCCAGTCGATTCAGGGGCGCCTGGAACGACTGCGTCGAGTCGTACAGCTCGTGCTCCTGCGACGGGATGAACGCGCCGCTGAAGATGCCGAGCTCGAGCATGTTGTTCGTCGGGAATAGGCGCTCCTCGGCCACTGCGTTCGTCGCCAGGGACATCAAGAGCGCCACGAGGCTCGCACGTTGGAACACCATCACCTCCTGCACTCGATCGGCTCCCCGCGGAGCCCATTGAATCCGGTGTCTCGAAGCGAGCCGTTGCCGTCGGGGACGGGCGGCGGTAGAGCGCGGGTATGGAAGCGCTCTCGAAGAAGGTCGTCCTCGTCACCGGCGCGAGCCGCGGAATCGGCGAGGCCATCGCCCACACGCTCGCGGCCCAGGGCGCGCGCGTGGTCCTCGCGTCCCGCAAGCAGGACGGCCTCGACGCCGTGAAGGCGAAGATCGAAGCCGCCGGCGGCGAGGCGCTCGCCGTCGCGTGCCACACCGGGAGCCCCGAGCAGGTGAAGGCGCTCGTGGACCAGGCCGTCGACACCTTCGGTCAGGTCGACGCCCTCGTGAACAACGCCGCGACCAACCCCTACTTCGGCCCGATGCTCGGCGTGGAGACCGCCGCCTGGGACAAGACGTTCGACGTGAACGTGCGCGGCTACTTCGAAGCGAGCCGCGCCGTGGCGCAGCACCTGATCGACGCGGGGCGCCCCGGTTCGATCGTCAACGTCTCGAGCATCCTCGGTATGAGCGGCGCGCGCTTCCAGGGCGTGTACGGCATGACGAAGGCCGCGGTGATCTCGATGACCAAGACCCTCGCGATCGAGCTCGGCCCGGAGAAGATCCGCGTCAACGCGATCGCGCCCGGGTTCATCGAGACCAAGTTCTCGAAGGCGCTCGTCGACAACCCGCAGGTCAAGGAGATGATCCTCACCCGCACGCCGCTCGGTCGCATCGGCGCGCCGGAAGACATCGCGCCGCTCGTCGCGTTCCTCGTCAGCGACGCCGCGTCGTTCATCACGGGCGCCACCTTCACCGCCGACGGCGGCCTCACGGCGGAGTGAGGAGCCGCTCCAGGCGCCGGGTCGCCGCGGCGCTCGCGCGCGGGACCACCTCCACGTCGTAGCGCTTCCGCGGCGCTTCCCCGAGCTCCACTTCGATCGTCTCCAGGCGACGGTGTCGCGCGAGGAGCACCTTCACCTTCGTCTTCGGCGGGCGGCCCTTCAGGTCGTCGGCGACCTTCACCACGCGGT
>JAUHYN010000386.1 GCA_030426505.1 bacterium
GCGGCGCCGAGGGCGCATGGCGGGCCCCTGTAACCGAGGCGAGGCCGAAGGCCGGCCGTGCGAGCAGGCGCGAGAGGCGGCCGCGAGAGCCCGCGGGGGGTTCTGGTCACGTCTCCAGCAGCCCGCAGCAAATCGCTTCCAGTCCGCAGCGAGATTTCCCGAGCGGACCGAGGAGCTGCCCGCTGCCGGCTGCTCGCTGAAAGCTAGAAACGGTCCGAACCTGTGCCAGGGAGGCGCGCGGAGCGCGTCTTCGACTACTTCAGATCCGAGACGCGATCCGTGAGCGGATCGTCGCCCGGCGGGGGCGGCGGCGGCACGCGCTTCGTACACGGCGGCGGCGAACCGTCCCGGCACTTGCGCTTCCGCGGCGGCGGCGGCGGCGCGGTCTCCGCGACCTGGCGCTTCTCGAGGGTCGCGCGGACGGTGCGCTCGAAGCTCGGCGTCGCCACGGAGCGCGCCGTCTCGTAGCCGTCCTTCACGAAGACGAACGTGAGCACGTCCTCGCCGCGCGGGTAGTCGACGTGGAACGGCGTGCGCCCCTGCTCACGCCCGTTGAGCGTGACGAGCGCGCCCGTCGGTTCGGACGTGAAGTCGAAGCGCACCGTGCGCGCCGGCTCGGGCGGCGGCGCCGGCGGCGGCGGGCTCGTTCGCGGGCGGCGATCGGGTCGACGATCCGGGCGACGCACCGGGTCCTTGTCGGGGGTGGTGTCCGGGTCGTTCGCGACCACGGCCGTCTCCGGATCCGGCGTCTTCGGCGGCGCCTTCTCGGGCGTCTTCGGGGTCGGAGTCTTCGGATCCGGCGAAGCGATCGGCGCGACCGTCGGCGAGTCCGGCTCCTGCGAGATGAACGCGAAGCCCGCGAGCGCGACCGCCGCGACGAGCAGCCCCACGCCGCCGATCAGCAGCGGCGACTTCGACGACTTCTTCTGATGCCCCGGGAACGGCCCGGAGATCTCGTGGCTGATCCCGCCGAGCGTCTCGACCACGCCGCCCATCGCCGGCGTCGGGTGCGTGAGCCCCGGCGCCGTCATCTGCACGCTCCCCGGCATCGCGCCCTGCGCCGCCGTCGCCATCGCGTCGGCCGCCTGGTACTGCGCCGAGTTCGGGTGCTGCTGCTGGGTCATGTGCTCGGCGGCGTGCGTGCCGGCCGTCATGCCCTGCGTGGCGGGCTGCCCGCCGAGCGAGAGGTGGCTCGGGACCGCGTTCGGGGACTGCAGCCCCGACGGCGTGAACGGGTTGCTGTTGCTCGACCCCGGGATGACTTCGGTCGGCAGGCCGCCGACGCCGGGCGTGGGGTGCGTCCCGGTGCCCGGGAGGTAGACGGGGCCCGAAGCGGTGCGCTCGAACATCTCGAGCTCGGCCGCGAGATCGCTCACCGCCTGCTGACGACCGTCCGGGCGCTTGTCGAGCGCCTTCATCACGATCGCCTCGACGCGGGGATCGATCGAGAGGTCCGGGCGGATCTTCGCGAACGACGCGGGCGGCTCGGAGATATGCTTGAGCAGCAGGCCGACCGGCGTGTCCGCCACGAAGGGCGGGCGGCCGACGAGGAGCTCGTACATCACGACGCCCAGCGCGTAGATGTCCGCGCGGTAGTCGATCGGGCGGCCCTCGGCCTGCTCGGGCGACATGTACTTCGGCGTACCGAAGATCATGCCGGTCTGCGTGAGCGTGCCGGCGCCTTCGCTGTCGGCGAGCTTCGCGACGCCGAAGTCGAGCACCTTCACCCAGTCCGCGTCGCCGCCGACCTCGGTGAGGAAGATGTTATCCGGCTTGAGGTCGCGGTGGATGATGCCGGCCGCGTGCGCGTCCGCGAGCGACGCACAGACCTGCCGCATGATCTTGCAGGCCCGGACGGGCTGGAGGACCTTCTCCTTGCGGAGCGCCTGCGTGAGCGTGCGCCCCTTCAGGTACTCCATCACGATGTAGAGGCGCTCGTCGTCCTCCTCCATCGTGTGACCGAAGTCGTAGATGGTCACCGTGTTGGGGTGCTGCATCTTCGAGATCGCGCGCGCCTCCTGCTCGAAGCGCTTCACCGCGATCTCGTCCTCGGCCAGCTTGCCGAGCAGGACCTTCACCGCGACCTTGCGATCGATCGGCTCCTGGGTCGCGATGTAGACCGACCCCATCCCGCCCTCGCCGATCTTCTTGATGATCTTGTACTTGCCGGCGAGCAGTTGGCCGACGAGGCGATCCTTGCGGACCTTTTTTCTTGGAGCTTCGCCCGTGCTCAACGCCGCAATCCCCCGGGGTTCGGCCTTGCACTCTAACGCGGGCGCATCCGATCCCCAAACGCATACACGCGCCGGCGCACAATGTATTCCTTCCGCCTCCGGGTTACCGCGCTGCGTCGGCGAGCGCGCGCTGCACGCGGTCAAGGACGTGGCGGATGTCGTGCCGTTCCAAGGCGGGGCTGCCGTCCGCGTAGTAAGCGTTCGCGGTCTCCAGGTCGCCGAGCCGCGCGTAGACCTCGGCGAGGTACGTCGCCACGACATCGCGAATCATCGCGTAGAGGACCGCCGGCTCGCGTTGGACGAGATCGCCGTGCGCCCCCTCCAGGACGTCACGCGCACCCGTCAGATCACTCCGCTCCAATGCGATGAGGCCCTCGACGAACGCCAGGCCGAATCCGAGGTTCATCGCCAGCGCCCGCGAATCGACGCGTTCGAGGTACGCGCGCGCGCCCTCGACGTCCCCGTGGTGCTGAATCCGGTACTGCGCCAGGGACATCAGCGTCACGGGGTGGTCCGGCTGCGTCGCCAGCGCCGCCTCATAGGCGACCTCTCTCCTCTCGTAGTCTTTCGCACTCATGAGCGCGATCGCCACGTGGGTGTGAATCATGAAATGTCCGGGACCTGCCCTGCGAACGACTCGAGCAACTGCACGCCCTCGTCGCACCTCCCGTTCGCAGGAGGGAAGGCCGCGAAGAAGGCAAACAATACGGCTCCGTACAGCAGACGGCCCGAAGCCCAGTACTCCAACCACGCGGCGAGGGGGAAGACAGGCGCGAACCACCACGCCTTCCGCCAGAAGAAGCGCGTCGCCGCCCACATATGCACCAGCAGACTCTCGGGCTGTGCGAACTCGACCATTTCGCGCGCGTTCAGCGCGTTCGCGCTCCTCCGATCCTCCTCGCGCCGCAGGCCGTCACCGAGCAGCGTTTGGTCGTGCCGCACGCCGACCACGCGCAGCCCATCGCGCTCGACGCGCTTCACCGCCTCCACCGGCCCATCGGCCGACACGCTCACGTAGGTCGTCTCGCCCTTCGCGTCGATCGCCTCGACGATGATCTGTGGCACGGCCGGATGATCTCCGCTTCGCGCCCGGACCGAAAGCTGTCCCGCCGATCACGCGCGCGTACGCGGACGTTTCGACGCGCCACGATGCGCCCACGAAGCCCTGTCGGTCGCGGGTGGCACCGTTCCTGTACCGTTTCACCCCCATGCGACAGTTCTCTAACGGCGCCCTCGCCCTGCTCTTCTGTGCCGGCTGCCCCTCCCAAGACACCACCGGGCTCCAGCCGGTGTGCGAGACGATCGGCGCGCGCCCGCCGGACGGCACGCACGCGATCGAGACGCTCGAGCGGGGCACCTGGCGCTACCGGCGATCGATCGTCACCGAGGGCGCGTTCGACGGGATGAGCGTCGACGCGGTCGTCACGCTGACCGTCGAATCGGACGCGGTCGTGGCCCACGACGGGCCCGTCGAAGTCGCGCGCTGGCCGATCACCGCCACGCCCGAGTCCGACGGCTGCAACGTCAGCGGGCCGGCGGTGCAGGTCGAGTGGTGGCGGACGAGCCCCGCGTTCGCGATCGGACCCGAACGCTGGGCGGGCACCTTCACGGCCAGCGCCGAACGCGAAGACCACCGCATCACTGCGCACGACTACGTCGAGGTGCTCGAGACCGGGACGGTGACGTTCGACGCGCTCGCCTGCGCGGAGCTGATCGGCCTCGCGGCCGGGGCCGCGCCGTGTGAGGCGACCGTCGAGGTGCGTCACTCCCTCGCGCCGTCACCGCCGCTGATCCCCGCGCGCCGCGCGAATCCGACCGACGTCGGGATGGTCACGATCGGCGGGCTCCTCGCGCGGGCGCCGCTCGAGCGGGGTCCCGTGGTGCTCTACCTCCCGCCCGGGAGCGGTGCGGTCCACGAGATCGCCGACCGCGTGCAGGGCGAGATCGCGGCCGTGGTCGGGCCGCTCTCGATCGCGCCGAACGCGTGCTCGGCGGAGCGCATCGAGGCCGCGCTCGCGGAGGAGCCGGCCGACGGACCGCTGCACCGGATCGACACCTCGGACCTCGCGCTCGCCTGTACGACGCTCGAGCGCCACGACCCGACGTTCGTCTGGCAGCGCCCGGGCGATGTGCGGTTCTGGACGATCGAGATCGACCAACGCGCGCCGTGGGGGCTCCACGTCCGGCGCTTCGTCGACCGGAGCTCCGGAGAGATCAGCAGCGCACGGATCATCCTCGGATCCGATCGAACCCGGCGCGCGCTCGCCGCGCTCGACGCGGCGCTGCAAGGCGGCTTGCGGCCCGTCGCGCACCACGTCCGCAGCGACCTGAGACGAACGATGCTCGCGACGACGTTGGCGCCCGACGCCCTGGTCGACGCGGTTCGTACGCGCGTCGAGACCGCGGAGCGCTTCACCTACGCCGCGCAACGCGAGACCTACGAGACACTGGTCGAGGACCTGAGACAGGACGATCACTTCGCTCGGTTCTGGATGGACCAACCGGCGATCGAGCGCTACGACCGCCTGCCGGAGCGGCTCGATCTCTTTCGCGACGTTCAGAGCCGCGCGGGTGTGCTCGCCGCCGAAGGGTACGACTTCGGGCCGCTCGATCACGCCGAGAAGCTGTCGAGGCTCGCGCCGGAGTTGGCGGCGATGCCGCCGGAGGCCGCGGCGGATCTCGCGCGGCGCTCGCTACTGACGCACACGCTGCTGCACGGGATCGGCCACGCGCTCGGGCTCACCGACAGCTTCGCCGCCTCGGCGCGTGTCCCGATCGCGTCGGTGATGGACCACCTCCCGGCCGACGTCCAAGCCACGACGCTCGAGCTCGGCGCGGAAGATCGCGCGGCGCTCGCGTATCTGTACGGCGGCGCCTCGCTCCCCGCGCGGACCGTGTGTGAGCGCCCCGGCCTCGCGCTGGACTGCGACGCCGGCGACATCGGCACGACGGCGGCGGAGATCTTCGCCGAGAAGCGCACGTGGCTGGAGGTCGGCTATCCGTTCGGCCGCGAGACGGACGATCCCGTCTACGACCTCCTCCCCGCCCTCGACGTCCTGACCTACGCCTCGCGCACGGCGGCGTTCCTGCCGAACGTCGTCGATGACGGAGACCAGCTCCGCGACCTCGTGACGGTCGTCGCCGGCGGAGCGAACGCCGCGCACGCGATGCTGATGGCGCCCGACTACGGCCCGTCGTGCATCGCGTGGCGAACCGACGGGCAGCCGGTGGTCTACCTCCCGCACTACTTCTTCCGCTCCGACTGCAACGACACCGAGTTCGACATCTTCGTGCCGCCCGGCGACGGTCGTCCGATCGTGGTTACGAACTTCGAGATCACCAGCCGTCTCGGCGCGCACGACACGCTCGACCGTCGGCACGCGCTCCTCCTCCTGGGCCTCGCACCGCCCGACGCCCGCGACGCCCCGACGGTCCTCTCCCTGTTGCCGGAGCCGGTCTACACCTTGATCGACAACAGCGTCGGGCACGAGTTCTTCCTGGTGGAGCAACACGCCATCGCGGCGGGCGGCTCCTGGTGCGGCGACCACGTCGTGCCGCGCGAGCTCGTGCCGTTCGGCCCCGCGCCGGACTGTCCCGGCCTCGTCTATCCCCGGCTCTCGAACGCACCGAACCGCACGAGCGACGCGGTCGTGGTGGCGTTCGCCTTCGCGCCGCCGTCCGTGCAGGCGGCGCTGGAGGTGTACCGGGTCGGCGAGGACGACGGCGCGATCGACTGGGCTGCGTACGACCCCTCCGAGCTGTGCTCATTCGAAGCGCTCGACGGCACACGGTACCGCGCGATCCGAGCCGACGCGCCGATCGGGTGCCGACTCCTCGAACTCGCCGAGGAGCGGCGCCTCGACTACAACATCACGATGAGCCCGTTCACCCGCGACGCCTACGAGGCGGTCCTGCGGCAAGTGGAGCTGATCGGGGCGATGCGGGATCGCTTCGGAGACTGAACGCCCGTCGCTTCGTCCGCTCTACGGGACCACGTGGTGGATCGTCCCGTTGGTCGTGAGGGCCCAGAGGTCGTCGCCGCTCCCGACGGAGATCTCCTGGGCACCGCCCGGCAGGTCACGCCGGAAGTTGCGGCCCGTCCATCGGAAGAGACCACCGCCGCCGCCACGCGAGGTCGAACCGGTCACCCACGGCGAACCGTCGGGGCTCACGGCGATGTCGCGCGCTCCGCCCGGGAGGCTCGTCCAGTCGCCGCCATCCTCGCGGAGGATCGCGCCGTTCGTGAGCACGACCCAGGCCTCCCCTGTCGGTCCCGCGGACACGCGGTTCGCGCTGCTGGGCGTGCCCGGAACGAACGTGAACGCGACACCGTTGAAGAACGACACCTTGCGTGAGTTCCCGACGACCAGGACCGTTCCGTCGGCTGCGACCGCGACGTCGATGCCCCCCGAATTCGGGATCGTCACCCAGCCGTTCCCATCGAATCGGCGGATGTTCCCGTTGGTGGCGATGATCCAAGGGAGGCCCTGCGGATCCACGGCGATTCGATCCGCGTCAGTGGGAGACTGCGGCATGACGACGAAGCCCACGCCGTCGAAGACGGCCACCTGCCGTGCGGCGTTGACGATCATGACCGTGCCGTCGGCCCCGACCGAGACGTCGCGTGCGGAGCCCGCGGGCTGTCGGGCCCAGACGTCATTGCACCGCACGGAGAGGCCACGAAGCATGGAGTCCGAGCTCGTGTAGAACCCCGTCAGCGGCTCGTACACGGCGCCGGTCTCTTGCAAGCAGTCTTGCGCGGTGCTCGTCCCGTACGGACCGCCTCGGTCCATCGGGACGGACGACCCGCCCGTGCAGGTGAAGCCGTCGAGCCGATAGATGACGCTCCCGGTCCGGATCTGGACGCCGACCACCTGCGCGCCGGGTGGGCAGTACTTGACCTGGATCCCGGGCGGGATGTGCCCGAGGCCATTCCCCTCGTACAGCGGGTCCACGCCCGCCGGGTAGACCTCGCCCGTGGTCGGATCCACGAACGTGTTGTGCGCGACCTGGAGCGTGTCGAAGTTGGCCTGCGAGGTCGACTGAATCCCGACCCAGCTCTGGTCGCCACACAGCAGTCCGAAGTACCCGACGACCGCCGAGAAGACGTCGTTCGCGATCATGCCGACCGGCACCGTGCCGGTCGGGCAGGCAACGAAGGCGCCGTCCCCGCTCGTGCTGCCCGCGAGGTCGAAGTGCTCCGGTCCGAGGCCCCGGTTGTGAGC
>JAUHYN010000387.1 GCA_030426505.1 bacterium
GTGACCTCGGTCCCTGACGTGCCGGATCGTCCCAGCGACCTGGAGCTCGTGCGCGCGGTCGTCCGGAGGGACGACGGCGCATTCGAAGCGCTGCGGTCGCGGACGGCGGGGATCGTCGGGGCGTCCTTGGCGCGAGCCCTCGCCAAGCGCTCGGACCTCGCGCTGGATCGCGAGGACCTCCTCCAGTCGTTCTACCTGTTCCTCCTGGAGGACGACTGCCGTGTGCTGGAGACCTACCGAGGGCGCTCGGCGCTCACGACCTGGATGCACAGCGTCGCGATTCGCTACTTCTACCGGCAGACGTCGCGGCGCCACGCGCGCCACCTCGCGTCGCCGGATGGGGACGAGGCGAAGAGCCTCCCGTCCGAGAGCCCGTCGCCGGAGGATGTGGCGCTCGCGACGGCGCGGGTGTCGGCGGTCCGCGGCGTGATGGCAGAACTCGGCGACGAGGATCGTGCGATGCTGAGGCTCCTCTACGAGCAGGGCGTCTCGGCGACCGTCGTGGGCGAAGCGCTGTCGATGAGCGGAGCCGCGGTGCGGATGCGCAAGAAGCGCCTGTTCGAGCGGCTCGCGTCGAAGCTGAAGGAGTTGAGGCCATGACCGACGGTTCGACGAAGACGACGCCGAAGGACGTGGAGGCGCTCTTCGAGCGGGGAGCGAGCGCGCTCTTCGACGACGCGTCCGAGGGCGAGCACATCAGCGACGAGCGCGTCGCGATCCTCGCGGACCAAGGCGGCGCGATGACGCCCGAGGAGATCGCGCACGTAGCGCGGTGTGCCGAGTGCGCCGAGGTCGTCGGCGGGGTCCTCGCGGCGAAGCCGGGCAACGCGATACGACGCGGGCGGGGCGCGCACTGGGCGCGTCGCGCGCCGCTGTTGGTCGCGGTCGCGGCGGCGGCCGGGGTGCTGTTCGTCGCGCTCCCGCGTGAGGACGGCCTGCGGTCGAAGGGCGGGCTCGAAGCGACGACGGCCGACGTCGCGCTCGTCGCGATCGGTCGCGAACGCAAGCGGGATCTACGCACGGGCGGGACCGTCCGGCTCGACGAGCAGATCGGGTTCAAGTACGGAAACGTCGAGGGCGAGCACGCGACGCTCACGATCGCCGGTTGGGATGGCCGCCGCGTCCACTGGTACTACCCGGAGCGCGCCGACGAGGCGCCGCCGCGAATCGAAGGGGGCCCCGCGGCGCAGGGCCTGAGGCTCCCGTTCGACATCAAGCTCGAAGGCTATCCAAAGGGGGCGCTGCGGATCATCGCGGCGTTCGACACGGAGCCCGCCGCCGTCGCCGCCGCGTTGGAGTCGGAGGCGTTCGACGGGCTCGGGGTGTATCGCGTCTTCGACGTGGAGGTGGTGCCATGAGTCTCGCATCGACGCTGCTCGCCGCGGTCGTCACATCGACCGGTGCCACCGCGACGCCGCTCGTCACGTGGGATGTCCCTGCGCGCCGACCGCCATCGTTCGCGCTCGTCATCGGCAATAATCACCCGCTCCCCAACAGCGATTACGCCGTCCTGAACTACGCCGACGACGACGCGCTGAGGATCGCGAGCTACCTCGAGAGCCTCGGCACGCGCGTGTATCTGTTGACCTCGGTGGACCAGGAGACGTCGGAGCGGTTCGGCGCCGCCGTCCACCGCGCGCGGACGCCGACGCGCGCGATGGTGGAGTCGACCCTCGACGAGATCGAGATCGCCATGCAGGCGGTCGAGGGCGACGAGCCCGAGCTGTACTTCTACTTCTCGGGGCACGGGACGATCACGGCGGCCGAGGCCTACCTGCACCTCGCGGACGCGCCGTTTTCGCGGCTCGATCTCTCGTCGCTCGTCTTGCACCGGCTGCCGGCCTACCGAAAGCACGTCATCATCGACTCGTGTCACTCGTACTTCCTCGTGAACGCGCGCGGTGAGCGCGTCCCCGCGGCGCTCACGGACGACACGCTCGAGCGGCACCCGAACACCGGCTTCCTCTTGTCGACGAGCGCGAAGGAAGAGGTCCAGGAGTGGTCCGGCTACCAGGCCGGCGTCTTCAGCTACCAGGTCCTCGGCGCGCTCCAGGGCGCGGCCGACGTGGACGGCGACGGCGTCGTCACGTACGCCGAGGTCCACGGGTACCTCGTCGCGGCGAACCTCGCCGTGGACAACGCGAAGGTCCGCATCCAGCCCTACGTGCGCCGCCCGCTCGTGCGCGGGACGTCGCTCGTGGATCTGAGGAGCGTCGGGCCCGAGCGCCGACTGCACGTCCCCGAGGAGATGGCGGGGCACTTCTTCATCACGGACGCCGCGGGGCGCCGTGTCCTCGATGCGAACAAGCCTCCCGGCGCGGCGCTCACGCTCGTGAGCGAACGCGATCGCGACCTGTATCTGTTCGCGAACAACGCGTCGTTCGCGGTCGAGCGCCGGACCGACGGCCTCGTGCTCGGCGCTGCGCTCCCCGACGAGTCGCAGAGCCTCGCGTCCCGCGGGCCGCTCGCGGACGAGCTCCGGCGGAGTCTATTCAAGAGACCGCTCACGCAAGAGTTCGTCGCGGGTGTCGAGGCGATGGCGCTCCGCGCGCCGCAGGTGCAGGTCGATCCGCGCCTCGTCCCGCCCGCCGAGTGGTACGAAGACGGCGCGACGCTCGGGCTCCTCGGCTCCGGCGTCGCGGTGACGGCGGGCGGAGTGGTCCTCGCGATCCTCACCGCCAACGCCACCGCGATCGCGAACGAGCGGCCGATCACCGAGCGCACGATAGACGCGCGAGAGGATGCGGTTCGGTATCGCGTCGGCGCGGCGTCGGCGCTGTCGGTGGGCGGCGTCGCGCTCTTGGTCGGGGTGCTGCGCGCGATCATCACGAACGAGGCGTTCACGGAGAGGGCGGGGCCGTGAGGATCCGATCCGCGCTCGCGTTCGTCGTGGCCCTCGGGGGCTGCAGCGAACTCGAGCCGCTCCTCTGCGAGCCGTGCGACGGCGTCTGTCCGTTCGGCCTCGCCTGTCAGGCCGGCGTCTGCGTGGCGCCCGGTGAGCCCCAGGCCTGCGGGCTCGTCTGCGCGCTCGACTCCAACTGCGCGCCGGGGCGCGTGTGTCGCGAGGGGCAGTGCGTCCCGGAGTACATCGACTTCGCCGTCGGCAACGGCTTCGCCTGCGTCCTCGACGTCGCCGGGGTCCCGCGGTGCTGGGGCGAAAACGGCGTGGGGCAGTGTGGCGTAGCCCCGACCGTCGACCCGATCCGAGAGCTGGTGGTCGTGGAGGGCGTCGACGATGGCGTCGACATCGACTGCGGGAGCAGCCACTGCTGCGTCATCCGCGCGGACCGCACGCTCGCGTGTTGGGGCTGGAACGAGCACGGGCAGGCGGAGCCCGGCGGGCTCTCGGGCGTGGAGGAGCTCGTCATTGCGCTGGAGCGGACGTGCGTCAGGTTCGAGGGCGGACGCCTCGAGTGCTTCGGGAGGGAGGAAGCTGCGCAGTTTGGTAGTCACCGAGACCGGGAGCGGCTCGGAGTCGAGCTCGAGTCCATCGTGCTCGGAGCGCGACACACCTGCGGCGTCGGGGACGGGCGGGTGTACTGTTGGGGGACGCCATTCCCATTCTTCGGCCTGCTCGGTGCTGCGATCCCCGTCGAGGGGACCGCGATCTTCGACACGGGTTACGAAGACGTGAAGCTCGTCGCCTCGGGCTGGAACCACATGTGTGCGTTGCACCGGGACGGCCGTGTCTCCTGCTGGGGGAGCTCGACGGAGGGGCAGCTCGCGGTGCCGGAGTTCTCCGCGAAGGTCGTCGACCTCGAGGCCAACGCGGACTGGACGTGCGCGCGCCTCGCCGATGAGACCGTGGAGTGCTGGGGCTACTGGGTCGACCGGGCGGCCGGGCTACCGCTCACGCCGCGTGTCGACGGCGTCCAGCGCGTCGACCTCGGGTTCAACGTCGGGTGTGTGCTCGATCGCGACGAGGCGATCCGGTGCTGGGGGGTCAGCGAGGCCGGTCTCCTCGGCAACGTGCTCCAGATCGACTTCCCCGGGCCGACGATCGTCGAGGGCGTCCCGCCCGCGGTTCGCGTCGACCTCGGCGCGCACCACACGTGTGCGCTCGACCGCGCCGGCGACGTCACGTGTTGGGGCGACGACTCACACGGCCAGCTCGGCACCGGCGCCGCGAGCCGCGAGGGGGGCCCGCCGGTTCAGGCGGCGGTGGAGGACATCATGGACATCGCGCTCGGGGCCTTCTTCTCGTGCGCCCTCGATGGCGAGGGCGACGTGTGGTGCTGGGGCGGTGATGGACGGAGCGATCCGGTCACGGGCGCCCCGCGCGCGATCGTGGAGCCGACGCGCGTCCCCGGGATCCCGACCGCGCACCGCCTCTATGCGAACTACCGTGACGCGTGTGTCTCGGATGCGACTGGGGCCGTGTGGTGTTGGCGGTGGCCCTCGCTGGTACCGGAGCAGCGGAGCCTGTTCGCGGGGGCGACCCACATCGCGATCGGCGACGCGCATGTCTGCGCGATCGATCCGGTCGGCGATGTCGTGTGCGAGGGCAACAACGAGCGCGGGCAGATCGGCCTCTCCCCGCACAACGCGTACTACACGAATCGGATCGCGCTACCCGCGCCCGCGGTCGAGCTCGTCAGCGGGGCCTTCTTCTCCTGCGCGCGTCTGAGCGACGAAACCGTATCCTGCTGGGGGGACGCCGAGCACGGACAGCTCGGCGACGGCCTCAAGCACCTGGGCACCGGCGTGCCGTCGGTCGTGTCGGACCTCGTCGAGCCGCGTGATCTCGTCGGCAAGGCGTACTCGATCTGTGCGCGTGTCGCGGGCGACGGCGTGGAGTGTTGGGGCTCGAACAACGCCCGCCAACTCGCGGACGGGACACTCATCGATCGATCGCGCCCGGAACCCATCGATGGCCTCGCGTCGTCGATCCAGATCGAGGTCGGTCAGTTGCACGGGTGCCTCGTGCGGCCCGATGGGACCGTCGAGTGTTGGGGTCTCAACGTCCGCGGTCAGATCGACGGCACGCAGACGGCGTTCCTCGAGCCGCAACCCATCCCCGGTCTGTGAGGGATTAGGTCGTCGTCGCGAGCTTCTTGCGGACGACGGCCTCCTGGAACGTGCGCCCGAGGAGCGGCGACACGGCGCGGAACAGCGCGGGCGCGCGGCTCCGCACCCAACGTGAATCGAGCGCGCCGCTGCGCGGCGTCGGGACCTCGAGGAGATCGGCGACGCGCTCCCCGAGCAGGTAGCGGACGAGCCGCGTCGACAGATCGGGGACGACGAGGTGGGCCTGCGTGCGTTCGAGCAGCGCCGCGGTGAGGGCGCGACCTTCCGCCGAGGCCTTCGCGTTGTCGTGGACGAGCGCGCGGAGGCTGCGCTCGGCCTCTGCGTAGCGGTGCGGCATCGACCGGGCCTCGATCCCGAGCAGCGCGCCGACGACACGCCACAGGTGCCAGTAGTCTTCGCGATCGCGATCCGTCACGCGCGCACCGAGGCGCGTCGCGCTCCGGACCACCACGACCGAGAACGCGAAGAGTGTCCCGAGGAGCTGGGTCTGATCGATCGGGATGGTGGGGCTCGTCGGTCGCTGCGCGTGCCGGACAGCGGCGTGGATCAGGCGGACGCGCTGCACCGCGCGCACGCCGCGGCCGTAGCCGCCGAAGGCGCCGGGTTCGAGGACGTCGAAGACGAAGCGCGCCGTCTCGTTGACGCGGCGATCCACGTCGTCGAGCAGCCGCCGCGTCCGCGTGAGGACCGTGGCGCCGTGCGCGCTCGTGAAGAGCAACGGGAGCGACCCGGCGATCAGCGCGAGCGAGACGTACGGGAGGTTGCGCTCCGCGAAGCGCGCGCCGCGTTCGAGGGCGTCGAGCGAGGCCCATTCGGGGAGCCGTGTCGAGGCGAGGAAGCGATCGAGCGGAGGCGGGATCGCGGTGGGGAGCGGCGTGTCGTCGCTCGGGAGCTCGCCGAGCGCCGCGATGGCGCTCCAGATCGCGCGCGGGTCTTCGATCTCGAGGAGTAGGGCGTCGAGCGGAGGATCGCCGGTGGGGAGACGATCGTTCGCACTCATCGATCGCGCCACCGCGCGAGCGCGTAGACGGGGAGGGCGAGCGCTTGGAAGTCGTAGCGGTAGAAGGTGTCGGGCGGGACGAACGGGTTGACCCATCCGTTCGAGGACCAGCCACCGTCGTCGCGTTGGGTCTCGATCAAGTAGTCGGCCGCGCGGGCCGCGACCTCGTCCGTCTCGCCGACGTCGACCAACGCCGCGAGCACCAGCGCGGTGACGGGTGGCATGCTCTCGCCGCGCCCCGCCGCGCTCGGTTCACGGAACGCGCGGTGGTGTTCGCCGAAGCCGCCGTCCTCGTTCTGCGTCGACTTCATCCAGTCGATCGCGCGGCGGACGTACGGCTCGCGCATGTCTTCGCCGACGGCGGCGAGGCCGAGCAGCACCGTCGCGGTGCCGGGGATGTAGCAAGTCATCCAGCGATCCCAGAACGCGCCGCTCGAGTGTTGCTGCGCGCGGAGGAAGTCGATCGCGCGGCACACCGCGGGGTCGTCGCGATCCACGCCGCACGCGCCGAGGCCCATGAGTACGCGCGCGGTGACGCCTTCGGTCGCCGGGTCGCCGTGTTCGGGCGGCGGCGCGAGGAACATGCCGACGGCGGAGACGGGATCGTGCATCGACGGCATCTGCGGATCCGCGACGAACATCGGCCCGGGCCGCTTGCTCGGGAGGTTCCACACGTACGCGGCCCAGCCGCCGTCCGGGTTCTGCATCGCGCGCAGCCACGCGATGCCGTCTTCGATCGCGCGGAAGGTGCGGCGGTCGGCGCCGCCCTTTGTGTGTCGGCCGAGCGCGGCGAGCACGAGGCCGGTGTCGTCGCAGTCGGGCATCGTGGGGTTGGCGCGTTGGAACGCCCAGCCGCCGGTGCGGACCGCGTCGCGTTTGCGTTGGTTGGCGCGCGGCTGCGGCTCTTGGATCTGTTCGAGGAGGAGATGCTCGACGGCGCGGCTCCGCGCGTCGTCGTCGCGCGGCGAAGTGTCCGCGAGCGCGAGTACGGCGAGTGCGGTGCTCCAGATGTCGTTCGGGATCGCTTGCACGAAGAGGAGGCCGTCGCGTGTGCGCTTCTGGCGATCGAGCCAGTCGAGCGCGCGTCGCAGTGGAGGATCGTTCGGCGTGAGTCCCATCGAGACGAAGCCGAGCGTCATCAGGTGCGTGGGGAAGACGCTCGCGTTGAAGCTCCCGTCTGGGTTCTGCCAGCTCGTGAGGTATTCGATCGCGCGCGTGCGTTGGAGCCCGTCCACCGCGCCGTGAAGCATCGCGCCGAAGAGGCCGCGCTTCTTTGGCTTCGCGGCGCGGAGATCCTGACTCAACGCGAGTACGACGATGAACGCCATGAGGTTCCCGTCGTCGACCTTGCCGTCAACGAGGACAACCCGGTGATCGCCCGGTTCGGCCGCAGCTACGGCGCCGCGCCGGAAACGGTCGCCGCCGATG
>JAUHYN010001453.1 GCA_030426505.1 bacterium
CACGAACTCGTCCTCGGTGAACTCGCGCACCGGGAGGATCGTCGTGACCCGCTCGTCGGTGTTGAACGCGATCAGGTTCACCAGCGGCTTGCCACGCGCGGTGCGCCCGCCGAGCGGCAGCTCGTGGACCTTGATCCAGTACACGCGGCCCTGGTTCGTGAAGACGAGCAGGTACGCGTGCGTCGACGCGGTGAACAACCGCTCGACGAAGTCTTCCGCCTTCGTGTCCGTGCCGGCGACGCCCTTCCCGCCGCGTTGCTGCGCGCGGTACTCCGAAGTCGGCGTGCGCTTCACGTAGCCGCGGTGCGACATGGTCACGACCATGTCTTCCTCGGCGATGAGATCCTCGTCGGTGTAGACGCCGACCTCGCCCGTGATGCGCGTGCGGCGCTCGTTCGCGAAGGTCGCGCGGAGCTCTTCCAGCTCACCCACGATGACGTCCATCAGCACGTCGTCGTTCCCGAGGATCTTCTTGAACCACGCCATCTGGCCCTTGAGCTCGGCGGCCTCCTCGCGGAGGCGATCCGCCTCCAACCCGGTGAGGCGGTGCAGGCGGAGATCGAGGATCGCCTGCGCCTGCGCCTCGGTCAGGTGGACCACGCCCTTCGCGAGCGCGTCCGTGATCTGATCGTCCTCGGCGTCGACGAGCTTCTCGAGGTTCCCGAGCGCCTTGAACGGCTCGGCGACCAAGCGCTGCTTCGCTTCCGCCGGGTCCTTGCTGCTCCGGATGATCTGGATGACGCGATCGATGTTGTCGAGCGCGATGAGCAGACCGACCGTGGTGTGGAAGCGCTTCTCGGCCTGCGCGAGATCGTACGCGGTGCGCCGCGTGACGACTTCGCGGCGGTGCTCCACGAACTCCGAGAGGAAGTCGATCAGCCCGCACACCTTCGGCTGCCCGTGGGAGATGGCGAGCATGTTCACCGCGAACGACGACTCGAGCGCGGTCTGCGCGTAGAGCTGGTTCAGCGTGACCTGCGGGACGGCGTCGCGCTTGAGCTCGATGACCACGCGCAGGCCCTGGCGATCGCTCTCGTCGCGGACGTCGGAGATGCCGTCGACGCGCTTCTCACCGTGGAGGTCGGCGATGCGCTCACAGAGCTTCGCCTTGTTCACCTGGTACGGGAGCTCGGTGATGACGATCTGGTAGCCGCCTTTCTTGCGCTCCTCGATCTCCGCGACGCCGCGCACCTTGATCGAGCCGCGGCCCGTCTCGTAAGCCCGACGGATCCCGTCGCGGCCGGCGATCACCGCGCCCGTCGGGAAGTCCGGCCCGGGGACGATGCGGATCAGCTCCTCGAGGTCGATCGAGGGGTTGCGGATCATCGCGACGGTCGCATCGATCACCTCGCCGAGATTGTGCGGCGGGATGTTCGTGGCCATGCCGACCGCGATGCCCTGCGCGCCGTTGACGAGCAGGTTCGGGAACTTGTTGGGGAGGACGACCGGCTCTTTCTCCGTGTCGTCGTAGTTCTCCTGGAAGTCGACCGTGTCCTTGTCGATGTCCGCGAGCATCTCGCTCGCGAGCTTCGTGAGGCGGACCTCCGTGTAACGCATGGCGGC
>JAUHYN010001454.1 GCA_030426505.1 bacterium
GAGTTATGGCACTACGCCGGCCACGGATCTCAGGAGGGGTTGGACGGGATCGAAGGCGGCCTCCGCGTGCAAGACGGCGCGCGGGTCTCGGTGTCGGACATCCTCGGCTTGCCGCGCGCGCCTCGCCGCGTCGTCCTCGCGGCGTGTGATCTCGGCCGGCGCGGGACGAAGACCGGCGCGCCCGGGCTCGGGGTCGTGCAGGCGCTGTTGCTGAACGGCTCCGAAGAGGTGGTGGCCGCGGTGCGCGAGGTCGACGATGCGCACACGACGGCGTGGGTCCTCGCGTTCTACGCGGCGCTCGCCGACGGCCACGACTTCGCCGAGGCCGCGCGCCGCGCGCGGATCGCGCTCGCCGAGCGACACCCGAGCGCCGACGCGGGCGCGTTCCGCGTGTGGGCGGCGCGCCTCCCGCCGCGCTGACCTGGCCGTGAATGCGGGTGGATGCTACGAAATCGATCGCGGGAGGAGGTCGCATGAAGGAGCGAGACATGGGTTGGGTACGGTGGAGTTGTGCGGCGCTGGCGCTGTTCGTTTGGAGCGCGTGCAAAGAGAAGAGCCCGGAGCCGAAGGCCACGGAGGCGCCGGTCGCGGCGGCCAAGGCGGAGGTGGCCGAACCCAGCGGCGGCGCGCGGGCCGCGCTCGAGGCGGACGGCGTCATCCCGGAGCCCGAGGAAGATCCGTGTATCAGCTGTACCGTCGACA
This sequence comes from bacterium, assembly GCA_030426505.1. Taxonomy (GTDB): domain Bacteria; phylum Myxococcota; class Kuafuiibacteriia; order Kuafuiibacteriales; family Kuafuiibacteriaceae; genus JAUHYN01. Next base: position 703 of record JAUHYN010001454.1, read on the forward strand.
TCGCGCGACGCGTGCAAGGTGGCTTTCAGACCGTCGACAAGTGCGGGTCGTCCGGGCAGCCGGTGGTGTACCCGCTGTCGAACCTGAGAGTGCGCGTGATCGAGGGCGGTCAGGCCGGGAGTGAGTTCGGGTTGATCGAGGTACCGTCGAGCTTCGGCGTGGACGATCCGTTGGATGGCCTCGTGCCGCCGGAAGCCAAACCCGACGGTTGGACGGAGGTGCGGATCCTCGCCGACGACAGCTCCGGCAACACGTGCGCTTCGGCGTTGAAGATCCTCCAGTAGCGCGTCAGGGGCAGACCCAGATCTTTCCGCGGACGTAGCCGTTCCGCGGCGTGCCGCGCGGGGCCGTGCTCGACACCTCGACGGCCCACGGACCGCGGCGCCGATTCTCGAGGATGAAGAGGTCCTTCCACCACCAACGGGTCGGCGATGACCACCGGATGGTCTGCGGGGCGACCTCCTCGTCGGCGTCCGGAGCGAGGACGCGCAGCTTCAAATCGCGGTTGTCGAGGCGCCCGTCGAGATCGACGACGAGCCGCGTGAAGTCTCCGTCCATCTTCGAGGTCGACACGCGGAGCCGCACTGGCCTCATCCCCGGGACGACTTCGAGGCGGGACGACGAACCGAGCGCGACACACAGCGTCTCGGCCCACGGCACCTGCTCGATCGGCCACGCGTAGTTCTTGGCGTCCTTCGGGGAGCCGCCGCCGTGGACGCCGATGATGTGTTCGGTGTGCCGATCGATCAGCGCGGAGCCGCTGTCGCCGCCCTCGGTGTCGCAGTCGTGGAGGATGCGGTTACGCGGGCGCTCGTACTCGGCGATGCAATCCAAGTTGACGCGGAGCTCGTCGCGCG
>JAUHYN010000388.1 GCA_030426505.1 bacterium
GGGTACATCCTCGCGGAGTCGAACGCCTCCGCGCGCCTCGTTCGCGCGTTTCGGGCGCTGTTCGGGTGGGTGCCGGGCGGGACCGCAGTGATGACAGCGGTGGTCTGTGCGTTCTTCACGACGTTCACGGGCGCCTCCGGCGTCACGATCCTCGCGCTCGGTGGTCTCCTCTATCCGGTGCTCGCGAAGGAGAAGTATCCGAAGGGCTTCTCGATCGGGATGCTCACCGCGTCGGGGAGTATCGGGCTGCTGTTCCCGCCTTCGCTGCCGGTGATCCTCTACGCCGTCACGGCGAAGGTCCCGGTCGACAAGATGTTCGTGGCGGGCGTGGTGCCCGGTATCGTGCTCGTCGGCGCCGTCTCGCTCCTCGGCGTGCGGGCCAGCCAGCGCTCCGAGGTCGAGCGTGTCTCGTTCGACGCGCGCGAGGCGCTGCAGGCCATCCGAGGCGCGGCGTGGGAACTCGCGCTCCCGGTGATCGTCATCGGGGGCATCTTCCTCGGGCTCACCACACTCGTGGAGGCGGCGGCGCTCACGGCGGCCTACGCGTTGTTCGTGGAGGTCGTCGTTTACAAGGACCTCTCGATCGGCCGCGACCTCGTCCGCGTCGGGCGCGACTGCGCGGGCCTCGTCGGCGGTGTGCTCGTCATCCTCGGGGTCGCGATGGGCTTCACTTCGTACCTCGTCGACGAAGGCATCCCGGAGCTCGCGCTCGAGTGGGTGCAGGGCGGCATCGAGTCGAAGTTCGTGTTCCTCATCATCCTGAACGTGTTCCTGCTCGTCGTCGGGTGCTTGATGGACATCTTCAGTGCGATCATCGTCGTGGTGCCGCTGATCCTCCCGATCGGGCGCCACTTCGGCATCGACCCGATCCACCTCGGCATCATCTTCCTCGCGAACCTCGAGCTCGGCTTCCTCACGCCGCCCGTCGGCATGAACCTCTTCCTGTCGTCGTACCGCTTCGAGGAGCCGCTCACGAAGGTCTACAAGTACGCGGTCCCGTTCCTCGTGATCCTGATCCTCGCGGTCCTGCTGATCACGTACGTCCCGAGCCTGACGCTCGCGCCGGTGGAGTGGGTCTTCGGACCGCAGGCCCCGGCGCTCGACATCGAGTTCTGACCCGCCGTCGCCTACTCCGGCTGGCTCCCCGACCACACGCCGTCCGGGCCCTGCACGAACTCGTAAACCAGCGCGCCCTCGCGGTCGTACACCGCGAGCCGATCCACCTGCGACGCGTTGCGCGCGACCGTCGGGCTGCCGTCGTTGAGCGCCGTGACGTAGTCGTCGAACAAATTGCCGCGCGGGATGACGCGGCCGTCCGCGGTGAGCAGCGTGACGTCTCCGTTCTCGGCGACGATGTGCCGCATGCCGTTGGGGCGCATCCCGCCGGGGGGCGGCCAGTCGGTGACGAGCGCGGCCTCGACCGTGCCGGTGGTCTGCACGTCGGGCGGGAGCGACGGGTCGTCGATGATCTTCGCCGCCGCGTGGTTGATCGCGCCGTTGAAGGTCGTGATCGAGGCGTCGCCGTCCGGTGAGTAGACCTCGATGTTCCGCGAGCCGTCCGCCGTCACGAGATCGAACGAGCGGAGCTGATCGCCGTTCGCGCGCGTCGCCGGGCGGAGGTCGCCGCCGACGTCGATCCGCTCGCCGCTGAGCGCGGCTTCCCCGCGCGCGGCCGTGAGCTCGGCGAGGTTGTCGTCGAGCTGTTGCCGCACCGCCGCGTCGCTCGTCGCCTGGTTCGTTCGCGTGTTGTACGTGATCCAGTCGTCGAGTCCGATGATGTTGCCGTCGGCCGCCGCCGCCTCCACGCGCGCGAGGACCTCCGCGCGCTGACCCTCCGGGACGTAGCGGTTGACGTGGTCGCGGATGTCGACCACCGCGCTCGTCGGGAGGTTCTCCTCGAGGCGCCACAGCTGCTGCGTCGTCTCGGGGACGTTCGACAGGTACGCGTCGCGCATCGCGCGCGGATTGAAGAGGTCACGCGCGCCTCCCGGGTTCTGGCTCGCGCCGACCAGCGTCGTCACGCCGAAGAAGCCCGCGGAGAGCGCGAGCTGGGCGCGCTGCTGACCGTCGAGCTCGTCCCAGTCGCGGAACAACGTGTACGTCGCGTCGACCGCCGCCGCGCCGTCGAGCACTGCGGACGTCGCGCCGAGGTAGCCGGCCGCCACCGCCGCCGAGGGGCGGAGGTAGCCGCCCGCGCCGGCGGCGCGCGTCGCGAGCCCCGCGGTCCCCGCCGTCGCCACCGCGAACACGTTGGCGCCGAAGTTCAGCCACTCGCTACGCGCGGCGCCGTCGGTGATCGGGTTGATCGACTGCCCGTGCTGGTAGCGATCGAGCAGGCGATCGCCGGAGCGGTACGCGCCCCACGCCGCGGCGCCGCCGAGCACGATCGGCGCGGCCGTCCCGCCCGAGCCGATCAACAGCGCGCCGCCCGCGATGATGCCGCCGACCAGCGCGACTCTGTCGAGCACGCCCGTGATGTGCTCGCCCACGCTGTCCACGGTCTCGGGAGTGTTGCGCGTCGCGAGGCGGATCTCGCCGTCGTCGCCGCGCGCGAGGTGGCCGTCGACCGGGTAGGTCATCTTGCCGGGCGGGAGTTGGTTGTTGCTGCGCCAGTCGTCGAACGAGTCGTAGCGACGGCCGGCGTTGTCGACGAAGCGGTCCTCGCCCGTCTCCTCGTCCTGCACACGGAACAGCGGAACCGACACCGCGACGCCGTCGTCGTAGTACTGCACCGGCAGCACCGTGACCTCGGGCGGCTCGCCGCCGACCTCGCGGATCTGATCCGCGACGGCCTCCACGTCCTCGTTGCCGTCGTAGTAGCTGTGCTCGCCCGCCGCGACCGCGGCCTCGCGCGCCTCGAGCTCGGCCTGCGTCTCGTCCTCCGGGATGCCCTCCGGCGGCAGCCCGAACGCGAACCCGATCGTGTTCTCGAGGTTCGTCCCGCCCAGCGCGATCGGATCGTCGCCGCGGCCCTCGAGGAAGTCTTCTGCGCGCGGCGTCGCGAGCGCGGGGAGGTACTCGTCTTCGAGGAAGTCGTCGGACTCGAAGTCCTCGCCCGTCCAGTCGCTCGCGCGGACGAGGTTCATCGCCTCGGCGCGGCTCGCGAGCGGGACGTCATCGCCGTACAGCACCTCGCGCCCGAGGTCGGTGCCGAGGACGCTCTCCATGCGCTCGGCCTCCTCCGAAGCGAGGAGCGCGTCGTTCGGGTACCAGTGCTCGCCGAGCGCGCTCGCGAAGCCGTGCCGGAGCGCCTCGCTGTCCTCGAGGAGGTCGCCGTCGAGGTCCGCGTTGACTGCGTTCACGATCGCGGCGGAGGTCTCCGTGACGTCGCCTTCGGCGGTCGCTTCGAGCACGTCGCCGAGCGCGGCGAGGCGGGCGTCGTCCTCCGCGGGCCACCCGCCGTACGGCGTGCCGGTGTTGATGAAGTAGTCGCCGTCGTCGCGCGACGGCTCGAACGCGAGGGCGAACGCGGTGGCACCTTCCGTCCCGAGATCTTCGAGCATCTCTCGGCGCGCTTCGGGCGTTCCCGCGAGCTCGGTCGCGTGGATCGCGAGCTCCGTGGAGAGGTTCCGCGCCGCGAAGTTGTTCGGCTCGTCGGCGATCGGTCCGGTCTGGTACGCGACGGCGCGCTCGGCGAAGTCGTTCTGGATGAACGCGCGGAGCTCGGGGTCCGCGTCCTCCGCGGCGAAGCGCGTGAGCGCGCGGAGGTCGTCGTAGCCGCCCTGGTTGCGCCAGAAGTTGGTCGCGATGTCGAGGACCTGTGTGCGCTCCGAGTCCGTGAGCTCGCCGAGGTCGGTCTCGCCCGCGAGGAGCGCGGTGACGTCTTCGCCGTAGAGGAGGCCGCCGGACGTATCGAGGTAGTCCTCGATCTCCGGGGAGCGAACCGAGCACTCGTTACAGAGGTGGACGTCGAACTGCGGCGCGTCCGCGTCGGCGTAGAGGTTGGCGGCGACGCGCGACAGCTCGGGGTCGCCCATCGCGTCGATCCGAGCGGCGCGCGCCTCGGGCGGCAGCGCCAACACCTCTTGGACCTTGTCGGCGTCGACGCGGCCGTCGACCGCGTACGCGGGGTCGCCGCTCGTCGTCGTGCCCTGCGCGTCGACCCACGCGTCCACGTCCGCGTAGCCCCACTCGGCGGAGTCGGCGGGCGGGGCGCCGTCCATCGGATCCCACACGCGACCCGTCTCGCGATCCTGGATCAGCGCGTGGCCCGCGCCGTTGTCGTTGCCCTCCGCCTCCGTGCGGCGGTCGTCCATGAACACGATCCGATCGCGCTCCGCGTTTACGTGCTCCGCGGCGAGCTCGAGGCAGTTCTCTTCTTCGTCGTCGAGGCGCTCGGTGAGGAGGCTGGTCGGCGTCGCCGCCTCGAGGCGCGCGCGCAGCGCGGCGGCGCCGCCCTCGTTGGTGAAGCGCTGCACGTTGCCGTCGCGGTGGACGACGTTCGAGTGCCGCTGCGTCGCCGTGGGCCCCGAGGATCCGGCCGCAGGCGCGGCGCCGCTCCCGCTCGACCCGCCGTCGGGCGCGCCGGTCGTCGGCGACGAGGGCGCCTCCTTCGCCTTCTTCGCCGGCGCCGTGTCCTCGCGCCGTACGAAGCGTTCCAATTGCCGTCGCTCCGCGACGCCTGCCGTGGGGGCCATGGGTCCAGGCTAGGGAACGGGGCGCGAGGGTTCGCTTACCGACCGCGTGTAATCAGGCGCGATCAGGCGCTGTGAGCGCCCTCAACCGCTCGAGCTCCGGGCGCCCCTCCGTCAGCCAAGGCGACCAGCGCGTCTCGATCGTGAGGACGAGGGCCTCGAAGGTCTGCTCGATCGACAGCGTGAGCGGCGGGGAGAGCGGCGCGCCGGGGGCCGCGAGCGGGCCGGCGAGCCACCGGTTCGGACCACGCGTGAAGACCGGCGCCCCGGCCGACACGCCTTCGACCGCGACGCGCTCGCCGTGTACGTCGTAGACGCGCGCGAGGATCGCGAGGGCGTCGAGGCGCCCGAGCAGCCCGCCGCACGCCTCGATCGCGCGCGCGATCGCGCCGGGCCCGAACGTCTGAACGATCTGGACGGGGACGTCCGCGCGGCCGTGCGTCGCCGCGACCTCGGGCGGAAGGCGCTCCGAGATCTGAACGAAGCGATCGCAGTCCTCCACGAACGCAGTATCGGGATCGAGCGGGCCCGCCGCGAGCTCGACGCAGAGTGGGCGGACGATGTGCCCGACGCGTTCGAGGAGCTTCGCGACGCGCGCGGCTTGCGCGCGCGCGGTGGTCGGCGGGCCGGCGGCGGAGAGGACGAAAGACTCGCCGCGATCGTGGATGCGGATCGGGGTGTCCACGTTCGCGATGATTCCGCGTCAGCCCCTCAGGAACAACTGGACGGCCGCGCGGACGCGGACCGCGTCCGGGACGCCGGGGTCGGAGACCAGCGCCCTCAGGTCGTCGTCGGAGATGTGGTGATCGCGTCCGCCGCGCCCGTTCGCGGTGTCGGCGAGCAGCTCGAACGGTTCGACGCCGTCCGCCAACTGCTGTTCGATCCCCTCGAGGTCCTCGCGGCTGATCTTCCCGTCGACGTCACCGCGCCCCGCGCCGACGTCGACCGCCTGCCGCGACACGTCGCTGCTCAGCAGGAACGCCGCCGCCGCGCGCACGTCCGGCGGGAGCGAAGCGTCGGGCGCGGCGAGGATCTGCTCGAGCGTCTCGTTCGAGATATGGCCGTCTTCGTGCGTCGGGAGCGACCCGAAGTGCTCGAGCAGCGCGTCCGTCGACGCGTCGATGCTCCCCGTCCCGTTGAGTTGGACCGGCGGCGTCTCGGTCTGCGTGAGGGGGTCGTAGCCGAAGTACTCGCTCATCGACCGGTAGATCTCGGGGCCGTTCGCCGCGAGCTCCTCGGGGTACTGACGGAAGAGGTTCATCAGCGTGGGCCAGGTCTCTGCGCCGGCGTGGGCGATCGGGAGCGGGTTGCCGGCGTCGTCGGTCGGCGGGTTGCCGCCGAAGAAGCGGTCCACGATGAACTGCTGGAACGCCGGGTCCTCGAACTCCTCGAGGAGGTGCTCCTCGTACGGGAAGTCGCCCGGGAACCGCTGCCCCTGGATCGGCTCGCCGTCCGCCGTCGTACGCTGCGTGAGGTGCGCGAACTCGTGGACGAACGGGTTGTCGCCTTGCGCGACCGCGTCGCGCAGGAAGCCGGCGTCGATCGCGATCCCGCCGTCCGGGACGGGGAGGGCGAGGCCCGCCGCCGTGCTCCCGGCTTCGGCGCCCGGATAGAACTCGGGGATCGGGACCGGGCCGTCGAACATGACGATCGGGACGACGCCGTCCTCGCCGGCCTGCTGGTCGAGCGTCTGATCGAGGCTCGTCGGGTTGCCGAACGTCGACGCGAGGATCCCGCGCAACGCGAGGTCCTCCATCGCGGCGCTCTCGTCCACGCCCTCGCGGTACTCGAACTCGAGCCGCGGATCGTTCCTCAGCTCTTCGAGCTGCGCGTCGTACTCGGCCTGGAGCTCGGGCGAGAGCGTCTGGCGGAAGTTGTCGACTTCGTCGAGCTCGGAGAGGTCACCGCTCGCGTCGGCGGACGCGACGACGCCGTCGATCTCGTCGCGCGTGCGCGGCGCGAAGGGCTCACCCGGCGGGCGCGTGGTGGGATCGGTCTCGGCCTCCGGGATCTTCGCGTCGATGCGCGCGCGGAGCTGCAGCGTGAGCGGATCGGCGAGCGCGCGCGTGCGCGAGTCGAGCGCGACGCGCAGCGAGGGCGCGGCGCCGGTCGGGGCCTCCGGCGTCGGCGCCGAATCGGGCGCGGCGCTCGGCGCCTCGGGGGCGGCGGTCTCGACGGGGGTTTCGGGGGTGACGGCGCGAGACGTTTCGATCGAATCGGCGCTGCGTAGACGGACCATGGGGCGACTCCTTCGCGGTTCTTCGGCGCGCCAGCCTGACGCGCACGATCACCATGCGAGCGGATCGGTCCGCGCGTCGCTTACGACCGCGTGAGTAAAGTTCAGCGCACACGCGCCGAGGTTCAGCTCGAAGTCGGGATCTCGCTCCGCGGATCGACGACGTGAATCGCGGTGTTCGGCGCGAGCGCGCCCACGCGGTAGAGGCCGTGCGCCAGGACCTGCGGCGGCTCGATCAGCTGCACGCTCTTCACCTTCAACGCGGCCTGACGGATCGCCTCGATCAGGAGGGCGATTCGCTTGGGGCCGTCGAGCCGGCTCGAGGTGAACAGGTAGTCGTCCGCGCCGCAGCGATAGTCGCTCCTGTGCGGCGGCGGATAGAGGACCGCGACGTCCGCGCCTGCCGGAAAGTAGCCGGCGCGGCGCGCGACCGCCTGTCCGATGCGGCCCATGCCGAGAATGCCAAGGCGTCGCCCGCCAACCCGACCGCCAAGCAGCGCAGTGGGCGCCCAGCCCTGCCATTCCCCCTTTTGCATGATGGCCAGACCCTCGG
>JAUHYN010001455.1 GCA_030426505.1 bacterium
CGCCGCGTAACCCGACGTCGCCTCTTCGCCGTACTCCAGGACCTGCGTCTCGGGCTTCGCCGACGCGACGCGGTTGCGGAAGTCCCACATGACCCGGTTGCCCTTGCGCCACTGACGGTGCTCGGTGCCCGGGACGATGTTCGCGGCGACGATCGTGTCGCCCTGCTCGTTGTACGTGGAGATCGAGGAGACGATCTCCGGCGCGACCTGCGAGACGTCGAGCGTGCGCTCGAGGCTGCCGGGGAGGGACGCCCCGACGAGCCGCACCACCGGGACGCTGCCCTCGGAGGTGTCCTTCGCGAGCGCGGCCTGGTCGTTGTCGAGGACCATCGTGAGGCGCACGAAGCCGTCCTTCTTCTCGAAGCGGACGTCCTGCACGTTGGAGACGACCTGCGTCGCCGTCTTCGCGGGCTTCGACGCCTTCGCGACCGGCGCGGGCGCGGCCTTCGGCGCGGCGTTCGTCAGGACGATCTCTTGCGTCTTCGTCTCCTCGACGCGCGCCTCGATCTCCTCGACGGGCGCGGGCTCCGGCTCGGGCGCGGCCTTCGCGACCGGGGCCGGCGCGGGGCGCAACGCCTTCTTGATGCCGATCTCGAGGCGACCCGACACGACCTCGACGTCGACCTCGGGGAGGTGACGGCCTTGCTTCACGTCGAGCACGAAGCGGACGGCGCCTTCCTTCTGCGCGACGCGCGCGATCTTCACGCCGTGACGACCGACGCGGACCCGCTGCCACTTCGGGTCGATCTTCGCGCCGGCGACGTCGATCACGATCCGCGGGGGCGACTCGAGCTGCTCGATGTGCACCGCGGACGGGGAGAGCGCGCCGGCGATCTTCGCCGACAGCACCGCGTGCCCCTTCTTGATCCGACGCACGACCTTGCCGAGCTCGACCGCGCTCACGTCGGAGGCGGGCTCGACCACGGCCGGCTCGGGCGCGCGCTTCGACGGGCTGTCGATCGCGACCACGATCGCGTTGCCCTCGGCGCGCACGGCGTACGGCATCTTCTCTTCGAGCGCGATCTCGACGCGCAGCACCGCGGACGACTCGTCCGCGAACTGGTTCGTCGAGAAGTAGCGCACGACGCCGTCGTCGACCTTCGTCAGGTCGTCGCCGCCCTTCATGCGGGCGTCGTTCACGTCGACGAGGACGCGGAACGGCTCGGACAGTCGGAAGACCGAGAACGTCGGCTTCTTCGAGGTGTGGATCACGACCTCGCGGCCGGTGTCGGCCTCGCGGGTCTCGATCCGGTCCACCACGACCGAGCCGGTGGCCGCTGCGCTCGCGGCGGCCGGTACGCCGGCCATCAATCCGGCGATGAGCAACGAAGTCGCGCTTCGTGACGGGTTCGTCAGCATCTGGGCAGTCCCTCTCCTCAGGAATCGTCGCATGGTCTTCGTCTCAATCAAGTTTTAGCTCGTCCGGCTTGGGCAGACACATCGAGCTCTTGTTGGTGACTTTGCGACCCGTGTAGTCGCGGTACTCTTCACGGATGACGACACAGTCGGGATTGATCTGGGCGACGCGTCCCCAGTTCTTCCCGATGAGCGTGC
>JAUHYN010000389.1 GCA_030426505.1 bacterium
GTCCGAAGTCGGTGTTCCCATTCGCAGCCCCCGTCCTCGATTCCGGCTCTCCGGTTCCCCCGGGAACGAGGAAGACGAAACCGCCATCGGGGAACACGAACGGCAAATCACGACCGCCCCGCACCCGTTCCCATTCGCAGCCCCGGACGGCGATCGGGGAACACAAACGGGAACTGGGCTACCCTCCCGCCCGTGAAGAACGAGCCGAGCCGCACCGCCGAGATGGTGTGCCTCTACCGCGCCGCGGAGCAGCGGCGCCCGGAGCACGAGCGGGCGCTCGACGATCCCTACGCGAAGTGGTTCCTCGGGCCGCTCACGCGCACCGCGCTGCTCACGCTCGAGGCCACCGGCCGGCTCGGGCGCATCGCCGAGGACCGCACGCCGACCGGGCTCTCCACGTACATCGTCGCGCGCCACCGCTTCATCGATGACGCGCTCGGGGCCGCGCTCGACGCGGGCGCGGAGCAGGTCGTGTTGCTCGGCGCGGGCTACGACACGCGCGCGTATCGCTTCGCGGACAAGCTCCGCGGCAAGCGCGTCTACGAGCTCGACTTCTTCGCGACGAGCCGCCGCAAGCAGCAGATCGTCGCGCAGCACGCGGACGAGCTGCCGGACGTCGACGTCGTCGCGATCGAGATCGACTTCCTCCGCGAGCGCATCGCCGACGTGCTCGCGGTCGTCGGCTTCGAGCTCGGCCGCCGCACGTTCTTCGTCTGGGAGGGCGTGTCGATGTACCTCTCCCGCGAAGCGGTGAAGTCGACGCTCGACACGCTCCGCACCCTCGGCGGCCCCGGCTCACAGCTCGCGATGGACTACTGGTTCCTTCTCGACTCCGCGGACTGGCTCTCCACGATCCGCCGCGCGTCCGCGAGCCTGCTCCACCTCCTGAACGAGCCGATCACGTTCGGCATCCACCCGGAGGACGCGCCCGCGTTCATGGAGCGGCAGGGGTTCGTCGTCGAAGACCTCGCCGACGCCGACACGCTCCAGCGCCGCTACCTCTCCGCCGACCGCAGCGTGTACCCGGCGTGCTTCGTGCTCACGGCGTCGGCCGCGCGGGTAGCTCACAGCCGCTAGCGTACAGCGAACAGCCGGAGACCGCTGGGCGGACCGCTCGCAGTGGACCGCGGAAAGCGAACAGCCGGAGTCCGCTGCGCGGACAGCAGGCAGCCGGAGTCCGCCGCGCGGACAGCGAACAGGGAACAGCGAACAGCAGGCAGCCGGATCTCGATGCGCGCTCCGAGTTCCTACCGAAAGCGCACAGCGGGAATCCTGCCGCGGACGCCGAGCTCCAAGAAGATCTTGCTGCGAGCTGCGAGCTGCAGGCTGCAAGCTGCAAGCTAACGCGCGTCAGCGCGCCGGCCATGTCCGATCGAGCCACGCCTCGAACCGCGGATCTTCCGCGAGCTTCGAGAGCCCGCCGATCTGCAGCAACGCCTTGCGTGACAACCGGCGCGCGATGCCGGCCTTCGCGGCGCGGTCGAGCGCGGCGAGGGCCTCGTCGATCTTGCCGATCTCTGCGTAGGCCACGGCGAGGTTCGTGTGGGCGAGCGGCTGGTCGGGATCGATCGAGGTCGCTTCCGACGCCGCCGCGATCGCGTCCTTCATGCGTCCGTCCAGGACGAGCAGCTCGGCGTACCCGAGCAGCAGCTCCGCGCGCGCCGGAGTCGGGTTCGGCAACAACGCGAGCCCCGCCGCGAAGTGTTGGTGCGCCTTCTTCGACGCGCCCTCGGACAACGCGATCAACGCGAGCCGGTGGTGAACCTTCGCTTCGATCCGCGGCGCGCCCTTCGCGGCGGCGAGCGCGGCGGTGAGCGTGGCGGCGGCGCCCTTGGTGTCGTCGAGCTCGTAGCGACCGACGGCCTCGAGGAGCAGCGGCGCGACCTTCGCCTCGATCTTCTCTTCGTCCGTCCCGTGCTGCGCGAGCGCGTATTGATACTCGCGCTCGATGTTCTCGTCCTGCGGCGCGAGCCGCCGCACTTGCGCGTAGGCGCGGATCCCGCGACGCGGATTCGACGCCGCCATCTCCGCGCGCGCGAGCGCGAGCCACAGGTTCGTGTTGTGCTCGAAGCGATCCGCGCCGGTGCGAAGGGTGGCGAGCGCGTCGGCGTCGTGGCCGCCGTCGGTCTCGAGCGACGCGAGCAATCGATACGCGGTCGGCGGCGCACCCGGACACGCCGCGCAGATCTTCGCGCGCGCGAGCGCGGCGTTCAGGTCGTCTTCCGCGAGCGCCTCGGCGCCCTCGGTACACTTCGCGACCGTGGGCGCGCAGTGATCGACCGCGACCGGCGGCGGCGCGGGAGGCGGAGGCGGTGGAGGCGGCGGCGGCGCCGGGGTGGTCTTGCACGCCGCCAACGCGACGACGACCAACCAACCCGCCCGCCGCACCACACGGGGAAGCTACCAACGTCGAGGGGGCGGCGGTAGGGCTAGAAGATCCGGCCGACGACGTGGTCGACGGCGATCGTGCTCAGCGTGATGCCGAGGGTGGCGAGCGCGTGGGCCGGGAGGTTCTTGATCTCGAAGCTCTCCATCAGCTTGTCGGTGACCCACAGCAGGAAGCCGTTCAGCACCAGGAGGAACAGCCCGAACGTCACGAGGATGAACGGGAACGTGAGGAAGACGAGGAGCCCCTTGAGCGCCCAGCTCAAGGCCGCGTACACGACCGCGACCCCCAGCGCCGAACCGTAGCCGCCGATGCGGACGCCCGGGAGCGCCTTGGCGATGACCAGGATGAAGAAGGCCTTGAGGAGCAGTCCAACGAATCCAGCGACCATGAAGTCCAAGTTAGGGACTCGGGCGACGCGGTCAACGAGGATTCGGCTCGAGGAGCCTACAGCCCATAGCGTCCAGCGCGCAGCAAGATCTCCTGAGACGCCGGGCGCGGACGCGTCGCGCCGACGGGCCGCCGGCGCAGGATCCAAGCTCTACGTGTCGAGCTCCAGCTCCAGGTCCGGGTCGCCCTCGAACTCGTACTCCACGATCGCCTCGTCGTCCGCGAGGGGCTCCGGCGGGTGCGCGAGGTCCACGAGCAACGCCTCCAGCTTCGGCGACGGAAACGCCCCGGCCACCCGGGCGGGATCCGGACGCGCGCGCGGGTCCACCCACTTCGCCTTGAACGCGGCGACACGCCCCGCCGCTTCCTCCACGCGCGACGCCTCGAGCGTGCCCCCCTCCACCGCCTTCACGAGCGCCTCGTGGGCGCGCGCGATCCAGTCGGGCTTCGAGCAGATGAGGAGCTGGTCGCAGCCGGCGCGGATCGCGCGGACGGCGGCGTCCTCCACGCCGTAGTGATCGGCGATCGCCTTCATCTCCAGGTCGTCGCTCACGATGACGCCGCGGTAGCCGATCTCCTCCCGCAAGAGCGGCACGAGCACGCGCTCCGAGAGCGTCGCCGGGTGATCCGGGTCGAGCGCGGGGAAGAGGATGTGCGCGGTCATGATCGCGGCCACGTCCACACGCGCCGCCGCGCGGAACGGCACCAGCTCCACCGCGCGCAGCCGCGCGTGATCGTGATCGAGCCGGGGAAGGGCCAAGTGACTGTCCACGTTGGTGTCCCCGTGACCCGGGAAGTGTTTGCCGCACGCCGCGATGCCCCCGGACTGCAAGCCCTCGATGAACGCACAGCCGAGGCGCGCGACCGCGCTCGGATCGCTCGAGAACGCGCGGTCGCCGATGATCGGGTTGTCGGGGTTGCTGTCGACGTCGAGCACCGGCGCGTAGTCCTGGTGGAACCCGACCACCGACAGCATCTCCGCGAGCAACGCGCCCGCGCCGAGCGCCAGCGTCTTGCGGTTGTTGTTCCCGACCTCGCGCATCGGCGGCAACTCGGGGAACGGATCGCGCAGTCGCTGCACCCGACCGCCCTCCTGATCGACCGAGAACGACAGCGCGTGCGGCGCGGGGAGCTCCGCGAGATCGCGGAGCAGCGAAGCGGTCTGCTCCGCGTCCCACGCCGTCCCGCCGTCGGCGCGCTCGACCTTTCCGAGGTTCCTCGCGAAGAGGATCGCACCGCCGACGCGGCCGGAGCGCACGAGATCCGCGAACGCATCGTCGACGGTGAGACCGTCGAAGCCGCCGACGAGCAGCTGACCGACGTGGTGGGAGAGTTCGGTGGGCGTCATGCGAGCCCCGAGGGTACCCGCCGAGGCGGTCGACGGCGAAGCCGTCGGCCGTCCGAAGGCACGTGCCCGGGGACCGAGCGAAGCGAGGACCGCAGATGGGGTACCCGCCGAGGCGGTCGACGGCGAAGCCGTCGGCCGTCCGAAGGCACGTGCCCGGGGACCGAGCGAAGCGAGGACCGCAGATGGGGTGCCCGCCGAGGCGGTCGACGGCGAAGCCGTCGGCCGTCCGAAGGCACGTACACGCGGCCCGAGCGAAGCGATGTCCGGCCCGAGCGAAGCGAGGACCGGCCCGAGCGAAGCGAGCGCCGCAACTGGGGTGTGCGATGTGGGGGCGAGGCGAGCGTCGATCGCCGCGGTCGGTTGCTGTCGTTTTGGGCGGCGCCGGTGGTATCCTCGGAGCGCAGTCGTTCCATGCGCCTAGCTTCGATCATCGTCGCCTCTTCGGTCTTCACGACCCAGGTCGCCTGGGCCGGCGACCCGAGTGAGACGCGCCTCGTCGCCGAGCTCGAGGAGATCCTCCGCGCGCCCGAGCTCGAGAACGCGTTCGCGGGCGTCCACATCCGGTCCATCAAGAACAACCGCGTCCTGTTCGACCACAACGGGGGCAAGCTCTTCAACCCCGCGTCGAACATGAAGATCCTCACCACGGCCACCGCGCTGTGGTACCTCGGGCCGACGTACCGCTTCCGTACGGAGGCGCGCCGCGACACCAACCTCGTCAACGGCGTCCTCAACGGCAACCTGTACATCAAGGGGTACGGCGACCCGACCCTCACGACCGAGGCGCTGTTCGGCTTCGTCAACCAGATCGCGTTGCGCGGGATCAAGAAGATCACCGGCAGCGTCGTCATCGACCCGACGTTCTTCGACGAGGTCAGCGAGGGCCCCGGCTGGGACCAGGAGATCGGCGACCACGCGTACGCCGCGCCGATCGGCGCGCTGTCCGCGAACTTCAACACGTTCGAGGTCCGCATCCTGCCCGGCGATCGCATCGGCGCACCGGTGAAGGCCGAGGTCTGGCCGCCGATCCCCGGGCTCGAGGCCGTCGTCTCCGCGAACACGCGCGGCCGAGGCGCACGCTCGCGGATCTGGACCGGCACCACCCGCATCGGCGACGGCGTGCGCGTCACCGTACGCGGCAGCCTCCCGTCGAACTACTACGAGGGCCTCGTCGTCCGGAAGCGCGTCCACAACCCGACGCTCTACGCCGGTTGGATGATCCACCACCTCCTCGAGATGCGCGGCATCGAAGTGCGCGGTCGCGTGCGCGTCGGCGTGATGCCCACGCGCAGCACGCTCCCGGTCGCCACGAACTGGTCCGCGCCGCTCGCGGAGATCGTCAGCACGCTCAACAAGTACTCGAACAACTTCATGGCCGAGCAGATCCTCAAGACGGTCGGCGCCGAGCTGTCCGAGCCCCCCGGCACCTGGGACAAGGGCAACCAGGCGATCCGCGACTTCCTCGTGGAGCTCGGCGTCGAGGACAAGACCTTCGTGCTCGCGAACGGCTCCGGCCTGAACGACGTCAACCGCGTCACGCCGCAACAGATCGGTCAGGTGCTCGAGGCGATGTACGAGCGCTTCGATCTTCGGCCCGAGTTCGTGTCGTCGCTCGCGGTCGCCGGGCGCTCCGGCACGATCAACGGTCGCTTCGAGAACTCGCCGGCGCAGCTTCGGCTCCGCGCGAAGACCGGCTCGCTCACGGGCGTGAGCGCGCTGTCCGGTTACGTCACCACGCCGACGAACGACGTCCTCGTCTTCAGCGTGATGATGAACGACTACCAGGGCCGCGCGCGGACGATGTGGCGCATCCAGGATCGCATCGGCATCGCGCTCGCGCGCTTCCGCTCCAGCAGCGCGGTGGCGGCTTCGAAGACCGAGCCGCCCGCCGAAGTGCAGTGAACAAGAAGGACGACGACGGCGGCTCGCCGTGGCTCCGCGGCGTGCCCGGCGTGAAGGGCGTCGTGCCTCCGGGCCGTCGCCTCACGAAGGAAGAGCCGCGCCCCACGCGCTGGTCCGCGAGCGGCGTCCGCGGCGTGCGACCGCCGGGCGGACACGGCCCGGGCGAGGGCCCCGCGACGGAGTGGGTCCTCGGCACGTCCAAGAAGAACCGACAGAAGCGCGAGCGCGCGAACCTCTCGAAGAAGAAGGGCGAGCCGCTCGATCCGCTTCGCCCGACGGCGGGCGTCACGCCCGATCCGTCGAAGCGCGCCGACGACCCGAGCGGCATCGAAGGGTTCCTCAAGCGCCTCAACCAGTTCGTGATGGCCGACCCGCCGACCGAAGAGGCGTGCGAGGACATCGCGCAGCTGATCACGCAGAGCCGCGCGCCGTTCGAGGTCGCGGTCGGCTTCGCGATGCTCACCGGCGCGACCGGCTCCGACGACGACCTGCGCGACCGCTTCCACGCCGCGCTCGAGCGCGGCGCGAAGGTCTTCTACAACCTCGCGCGCCGGCTGGATCCGACGGTCGAGATCCCACGCGGCCTCGTCATCCGCACGGTCGACACGATCTTCTACGACCTCCCCGACTCCGCGTACCAAGTGCCGTTCGCGTTCGCGACGCTCGCGTTCCTCGAGACCAGCGAGCTGTTGCTCCGCGACGACCCGCGCTACGACGACCAGCTCGCCGAGTTCGAGGCCGAGCTCTACGCGCAGTTCGTCGAGTCACGCACGCTCGGCGACGCGCCGCTCGAAGACCTCTTCCCGTGGGAGCCGCGTCGCCGCTCGCGCGGGAGGGGTTGACGGTACGTTTCGTCCGTCCGAAGACGGCCGCATGAAGGCGCTCGCTCCTCTGCTCATCCTCGCGCTCGCCGCGTGTACGACTTCGAACGGCGAGAAGACGACGAAGACCCAGGCCGCCGCTTCCCAACCCGCCGCGAAGAACGAGGCGGCGAAGCCCGCGAAGGAAGCGCCGCCCGCTCAGGGCAACGCGTACGCCGAGCTCCTCGACGCGTACGTGAAGGACGGCCTCGTCGACTACGAGGGCCTCGCCGCGAACGACATGGCGAAGCTCGAGGGCGTGATCGCGTCGATCGGTTCGCGCGCGGCGCCCGAGGATCGCGCGGCGCGCATCGGCTTCTACACGGACGCGTACAACGCGATCGTGATCTACGCCGTCCTGAAGAACGATCGACCGCGCTCCGTGCTCGACGTGAAGGGCTTCTTCAAGGAGGCGAAGTACAACGTGGCCGGCCAGGACGTCACGCTCGACCAACTCGAAAAGGAGGTGCTCAACCCGTTCGCGAAGGATCCGCGCACCCACTTCGTCCTCGTCTGCGGC
>JAUHYN010000390.1 GCA_030426505.1 bacterium
CTCCCCCAGGAACTCGCCCTTGTCGAACATCGCCGTCGGCTGGTGGTAGCCGTCGATGTTCTCGTCGACGACCGCGTGGCCGGTCACCTCGGGGTCGATCAGGTCCGACGGCTGAATCGGAGGGAGCCCGTCGTCGTCGCGGTACGCCTCGGCTTCGAAGGTCGTGTTGCGACCCTGCCGCCGGCCGGCGTCCCGGCCCGAGTTGTCACCGTTGCCCATGACGGATCGGCTGCCGAGTATGACATAGGGGCCGACAAAGGTCGCGTCTACGTCAGGGGACGCACGCGTGGATCACCTGCCCCGCGCACGGACGCGGCGCGGGGACGTTTCGCCCGACGCAGAGCGGACCCGGCGCATACGCGACGCTGAACGTGCCCGGCGGCAGGTCGATCGCGTACGTCCCGGACGTGGCGAGCGTGGCGGTGAACCCGTTCCCGTCGGGGGTCGTGAAGCGCAGCGTGGGCGCGGCGTCGGGCAACACTGGGACCTCCGTCTCGCCGATCGTCACCGTACCCGTGAGGTGGACCGAGGCGATGTCGAACACCTCGTTCGTCGCGCCCGCGACTTCGAACGTGCCGAGGTCGAGGACGCCGCACGGCATCGCCCCCAACGCGCCGTCGACGCAACTGATCGGTGGGGCGTACTGCACGGCGTAGGTCCCGGGCGCGAGGCGCGTCTGGACGGCGGTCGGACCGGAGGGCGGGAGCGCGAGCACGAGCTGGCCGGTGAGGTCGGTCGGCGTGATGGTGAGCTGGCCGCGCGCGCCCTGCGTGGCGAGCGGCGCGCCCGCGAGCGTGACGTCGAGGGTGACGAGGTGACTCTCGAGATCGAGCGCGACGGCGCCGCTCGTCGTGAGGTCGACGTCGCGCGCGAAGAAGGTCGACAGGCACGGGAGGTCGTCGTCCGGATCGCAGTCGGAGCCCGCGATGAAGCGCGCGTCGTAGCGCTCGGCGACGACGTTGCGCGCCCACGCGGTGACGAGGTCGGGGACGTCGAGGAAGATCGCGCCCTCGCCGTCCGGGTTGGAGAGGACGATCGTGCCGACGTCCGTGCCCGCGAACGGCGCGCCGTTCTTCGTGACGGAGAGCGTGACGTCCGCCGTCGTGACGTCGAAGTCGAGCGTGCGGTCCGCGGTGAGATCTTGGTCGCGGAGCACGACGCCCTGGCTCACCGGGTTGCCGGGCGGCGGCCCGTTCGCGAAGCCCGCGAACTCGACGTCGTAGCGGCCGCGCAGCAGTCGGATGCTGTAGTCGCCGTTCGCGTCGAGGCGCACCGAGCCGATCGCGGTCGAGTCGCCGACGGCGCGGAACGCGATCACCGCCGGCGGGCCACCGACGTCGACGAACGCGCCGCCGTCCTTGGTGACGTGGCCGGTGATCAGGGCGGTCTCGAGATCGATCGTCTGGGGAGAGGACGTGGCGTCGACCGAGATCGCACCGACGGTCGCGCCGCCGCAGAGCACACCGCTCTCGCAGAGGAAGCGGCTCTCGAACACGACGTCGTAGGTGTCGAAGTAGGCGCCCGTCGCGACGCGCGCGGGCCCGGTCGGCCCGATGCGGAACGCCCGCGTGAAGCTGTTCGTGCCGGAGCCGATGAACGCGACGTCGCCGCGCCCGAGGAGGTTCGGATCCGCGTCGGCGAAGGGCGCGCCGTCGAGGGTGAAGGTGACGTCGAGTGGGCCGTACGCGAGGTCGACCGCGTTGGCGCCTTCGGCGAGGTCGACGGCGGTGCGCCCGTTCGCGCAGTACGGGACGTCGTCCGGCGGCTCGCACGCGCCGGACACGAAGCCGGCGACGTGGGCGCCCTCGATCACGTCGCCCTCGAGGACCACCGGTCCGTCCGCGGTCTGCACGCGGAGCGCGGCGCCGCTGCCCCACACCGGGTTGGTGACAGAGAAGAGGCCGCGCTCGGATCGCGTCGCGGCGGGCGGCTCGGCGCCGTTCATCGTGAGCGTGACGGTCGCTTCGACCGAGGGGCGGAGCGCGAAGTCCACGGTGCCGTCGGCGTCGGCGCGCAGGCACCCGAGCGGGGCCTCGGCAGCGCCGCCGTCGGCGGGGCCGGCGTCGCGATCGGGGGCGGGGCCAGCGTCGCGATCGGGGGTGGGGCCGGCGTCCGCGGCGCGCGTACCGGCGTCGCGGGTCGGCGCGTCGTCGTCGTCCCCGCTGCAGGCGGCGAGCAGCGCGAGGAGAGCGAACGGGGCGAACGGGGCGAGGCGCGCCGGGGTCATGGGCCGCGAATCTACCGCACCCATTCGTGTTCCCCGATGCGACTTTCGTCTCTCCGGTGGTCTGTTGCCGGGCTTCGTTCGAATCAACGGGGAACGGGGAACCGGGAACGGGGAACGGGGAACGGGGAAGTCGTAGCGGAGAATGTGAATGGGAAGGGGAGGCGCCCGCGCTTGCCGCTCGTTCCCGCCCCACCGTGTCGCTCGCCCTGCTCCTCCTCGCCCCCGCCCCGCTCGCGGACGCGAACACACTGAGGGAACTCGCCGGCCCACGCCGCTGTCTCACCGCCCGAGGAGGGACACGAACGATGTTGAACGCTTACTACCTGGGCGGTTGGGGCATGTACCCGACCACCCTCTTCGGGACGTTCGCACTCGCCCTATTGGTGCGGGCGACGCTCGCCCCGAACCGCCCCATCGGCTCCGCCGTCTGGGCCGCGCTCGTCGCGACCGGGCTCTCCGGAGTCCTCGGATTCACCGCTGGCGTCATCCGGACGTTCCAAGCGATCCAGCGCCTCCCCGAGCCCGATCAGTTCCCGGTCACCCTGCTCGGCGTGTCCGAGTCGATGCACAACCTAGGGCTCGCCTTGGTGTTCGGGGTGCTCGCCGCGCTGCTGTTCGCGGTCCGAGGCCTCAGAGAGCGTCGAACGTTTGCCGACTGAACAGGATTCGTGACATGAGGAGCGCGAAAGGCCCGGGCCGGTGCTTCGCGTCATCCAAGAGAACCAGTACGTTCTCGAGAACTTCATCAAGCGCGATCTGAAGGTCAAATACCGCGGCACCCTTCTCGGGTACCTCTGGTCGCTGCTCGAACCGCTCTCGCTCGTCGGCATCTACTACTTCCTGTTCGACGTCATCGCGCGCGTGGACGAGCCCGGCTACGCGCTGATCGTCATCCTCGGCGTCCTCCCCTACAACCTGTTCGGCGCGATCGTGCAGGCCGGCGCCGTCGCGCTCACCGCCAACGCGTCGCTCATCCGGCGCGTCTACATCCCGCGCGAGGTCTTCGTGTACGCCCACGTCGGCAGCAACTGCGTGGTGTTCGCGCTGTCGATGTTCGCGGTCGTCCCTTTCCTCTTCCTCTACGAAGTGGTGCCCGGCTGGCGCCTCGTGTTCTTCGCGCTCGCCGCGGTCCTGATCGTCCTGTTCGCGACGGGCATCGCGTTCTTCGTCGCGTGCGTGAACGCGCTGTACCGCGACGTCGGCTACGTCATCCGCGTGACGCTGCGCCTCCTCTTCTACGGGTCGCCGCTGATCTACCCGATCTCCCGCGTCCCCGAGGAGTACCTCGGGATCTATCTGCTCAACCCGCTGTCGGTGTACCTGTCGCTCGGGCGCAGCGCGTTCATGAACCAGCCGTTCCCCTTCGACGAGCTCTACCTCATCTACGGGATCGTCGTCGCCATCGCGACGTTCTTCGGCGGCGCGCTCTACTTCAGGAAGTACGAGAAGAAGGCGGTGAAGTTCCTGTGAGCGCGCCCGACGTCATCGAGGTCGAGGACGTCCACCTCTCCTTCCCGATCGTGCGCTACCGCGCGCGCGGCGTGAAGGAGGCGTTCCTCGAGCTGGTCACCGGGCGCCGACACCCGGATCGCAAGCGCGACTTCTGGGCGCTCAACGGCGTCAGCTTCAAGGTGCAGCGCGGTGAGGTGATCGGCCTCGTCGGCCGCAACGGCGCCGGCAAGAGCACCCTCCTGCGCGTCGTGTGCGGCATCTACCAACCCGACCGCGGGCGCGTCGCGACGACCGGGCGCATCTCGTCGCTCCTCGAGCTCGGCGCCGGCTTCCGCGACGAGCTGACCGGCTACGAGAACATCAAACTCTCCGGCGCGATCAGCGGCTACTCCCCGGACGAGATGACCGAGCTCGCGGACAAGATCGTCGACTTCGCGGACCTCGAAGAGTTCATCCACCAACCGCTGCGCACCTACTCGTCCGGCATGCGCGCGCGCCTCGGCTTCTCGGTCGCCGCGGCGGTGAAACCGGAGATCCTCCTGATCGACGAAGCGCTCGCCGTCGGCGACGCCGCCTTCCGCCAGCGCTCCGTGAATCGCATCGAGGAGATGGTGAAGGACGACGACGCGACCGTCGTGATCGTCTCGCACAACATGGAGGAGCTGAAGCGCCTCTGCACTCGCATGATCCTCCTCGAGCGCGGCGAGGTCATCACCCAGGGCGCCGTCCCGGACGTCGTGAAGGCGTACGCCGAGCTGACGCAGCAGAAGAAGAAGTCGTGAAGATCCCGTTCGTCGACCTGGCGCGCGAGCACGCCCCGATGAAGGACGCGCTCCACGCCGCCGTCCGCGAGGTCGTCGACAGCGGCCGCTACATCATGGGCCCCAAGCTCGCGGCGTTCGAAGCCGCGTTCGCGGAGCACGTCGGCGCGAAGCACGCGATCGGCGTCTCCTCGGGGACCGACGCCCTCGTCCTCGCCCTCCTCGCGCGCGACGTCGGCCCCGGCGACGTCGTCGTCACCACGCCGTACACGTTCTTCTCGCCCGCCGGGGTCGCGGCGCGCCTCGGCGCCGAGGTCGTCTTCGTCGACATCGACCCGCGCACCTACAACCTCGATCCGGACGCGCTCGATCGTTGGTTCGCTCGCGACGCCCGCGCCGACCGCGTCCGCGTCGTCCTCCCGGTCCACCTCTTCGGCCTCGCCGCCGACCTCGAAGGCATCCGCGCCCTCACCCGCCCGCGCGGCGTCACCGTCGTGGAGGACGCCGCGCAAGGCGTCGGGACCTACGCGGGCGACGGCCGCCACGTCGGCGTTCACGGCAAGCTGGGTTGCTTCTCGTTCTTCCCCACGAAGAACCTCGGCGGCCTCGGCGACGGCGGCGCGGTCGTCACCGACGACGACGCCCTCGCCGCGCGCGTGAGGAGCCTGCGCAGCTACGGCATGTCCGAGCGCCTCGTCCACGAACGGCTCGGCGGCAACCACCGCCTCGACGAGATCCAAGCCGCCGCGCTGCTCGTGAAGCTCGACTACCTCGCCGACAAACAGCGCGTCCGCGACCTGCACGCCGCCGCCTACGACGACGCCCTCGCCGGCCTCGGCCTCGGCCTCCCCGCGCGCCCCACGCCGCCCGCGCGCCACGCGCACCACCAGTACGTCGTCCGCGTCGGCCCCGAGCGCGACCGCGTGCGCGCCGCGCTCGCGAGCGAGGGCATCGAGACCGTCGTCTACTACCCGACGCCGCTGCACCTGCAGCCGGTGTTCGCTTCACACGGCAGCGGCGCGGGCGATCTCCCGCACGCCGAGCGCGCCGCGCTCGAGACGCTCGCGCTCCCCATTCGGCCCTCGCTCACTCCGTCGGAGCGCGACACCGTCGTCGACGCCCTCCGCCGCGCACTGGGGAAGTGACGTGCCGCCGCTGTACCTCGTCACGAAGACGATGCCGCACCACCGCGCGCGGGCCGGGTACAACCAACTCCTGAAGCACCTCGACGCGGACGTCGTCGTCACCGCGCCGACCGGCCGCGCGTGGCGCGCCGCGGGCGCCTTGACGCGCCGGTTGTGGAAGCCGCTCACGAAGTCTTCCTGGTACGGCGCGCCGTCGCTCGCCGCCGAGGTCGAGCTCCTCGCGAAGACCGCGCGGCGCCCGCCCGGCGTGGTCCACGTGATGTACGGCGAAGATCTGCTTCTCACGACTGGCCGCCTCGATCGCCGGCACGCCGTGGTCGCCACCTTCCACCAGCCACCGGAGCGGTTCGACGCCCTCGTGACCGACCCGCGCGTGTGGTCGCGCCTCGACGCCGCGATCGTCCTCGACGATCACAACGAAGCGGTGTGGTCCCAGCGCGTGCCGCGCGTGTTCCGGCGGACGCTCGGCGTCGACGTCGACTACTGGACACCCGACGGCGAGCGGCGGCGCCACGTCCTCACGGTCGGCAACCACCTGCGCGACTTCGAGCTCCTCCTCGCGGTCGTCGCGCGCCGCTCGGATCTCGAGTTCGACCTCGTCGTGTCGCCCGCGAACGCGAAGCGCTTCGCGCCGTACGATCACGTGCGCTGCCACCACGACATCTCCGACTTCGCGCTGCGTGCGCTGTTCCGCTCGGCGTCGGTGCTGTTCCTCCCGCTCACCGGCGGCAGCGCGAGCAACACCGTGCTTCAAGCGCTCGCGTGCGGGCTCGGCGTGGTCACGACCGATTACCCCGGCGCGACCACGTACCTCGACGACGCCGTCGCGCGACGCGCGGCGCGCGGCGATCTCGAAGCGCACCTCACCGCGCTCGACGCCGCGCTCGACGCCCCCGTGGATCCGACGGTCGCGCGGCGCCGCGCCGAGGCGCTCTCCTGGGCCGCGGTCGCCGCGAGTCACCGCGAAGTCTACGCCGCGGTGGCCCGGTGACCCGGTTCGCCCGCATCCTCGCGCTCGTCTTCCACCCGGTGGTGCCCGGGTTCTTCGTGGCGCTCTACGCCGCGATCGAACACGAGGGCGCGCTGACGCCGCGGCTGTGGGGCGTCGCTGCGTTGGTGACGTTCGTGTGCGTCGGCCTCCCGCTGCTCGGCACGTACGCGGCCTTCCGCCTCGGGTGGATCGGCGACGACCTGTACCTCGTGCGTCGCGAGAACCGCCGGGTGATGTACCCCGTCGCGGCGGCGGCGCTCGCGCTCGCCGCCGCGATCTTCACGTGGCACTACCCGTTCCCGCTCGCGACCGCGATGTGTTGGGCGGCGCTCGGCGTGACGCTCACGCTCTTCTTCTTCAATCGCACCGTGAAGCCGTCGATCCACTGCGCCGGCCTGGCAGGGATCGCGACGGCCGCGACGTGGGTCTACGGGGCGCCGGTCGCGCCGCTGTTCGGGTTGGTCCCGATCGTCGCGTGGGCGCGGATCCGGACGACGAACCACACGCTCGTGGAGACGGTGCTGGGGACGGGGATCGGTGGGGGGATCACGCTGCTCGCGTGCGGATACCTCGGGGTGTGACGGACGGTTCGTGTTGTCGTGTGCGGCGGCGTTCGGCTAAAGGAACCGAGTGATGTTCCGAGTCGTGCTGACGTCCCTGTTCGCCGTCCTCCTCGCGACCGCCTTCGCGTGCAAGGAGTCCGCGGCGCCCGCCGAGAAGCCGGCGACCGCCGAGACGAAGAAGGAAGCGAAGGCCGCCCAGCCCGACAAGGCCGCGAGTCAGCCGGTGCCGACTTCGTTCACCGAGAAGCCCGCCCCCGGGAC
>JAUHYN010000391.1 GCA_030426505.1 bacterium
GAGGCGCTCGAGATCGTGGACGGCGAAGACGTCGTCGAGGTGTCGTCCTCACCGCAGAACGTCACGCAGCTCGTCTCGGCCGACAACATCGTCGAGTCCGTGGACATCGAACCCGAGATCGTCGGCGTCGCCGCCGACGACGATTCCGGTGGGGGTCCCGAAGGGGGCGCTCCACCCAAAGACGGAGCCACTTGATAGCGCGTGCGTCGAATTGGACCTCGTCCGAGGTCGCTCGCGCCGTGGGGGGCGAGCTATCCGGTCCGGATCGACGCACGCTGTCAGGCGTGTCGACGGACACGCGCGACCCGTTGGCGGGTCGGCTGTTCGTCGCGTTGGTGGGTGATCGCTTCGACGCCCACGACTTCCTCGACAAGGCGGTGAGCGAAGGCGCGGCGGGGCTCGTCGTCGCGCGCGGCCGCGCCGCGGGCCTCGACGCGCCCGACGTGGCGATCATCGAGGTCGACGACACACTCGTGGCGCTCGGGGACCTCGCCCGCGCCCACCGGCGGCGGCTGGGGACCCCGGTGGTGGCGCTGACCGGGTCCAACGGGAAGACCACGACGAAGGAGCTGCTCGCGGGGATCCTGTCCCGCTCGAACGCCACGCTCAAAACCCAAGGAAACCTCAACAACCTCATCGGCGTTCCCATGACGGTGCTCGGCATCGACCAGGGCCACGCGGTCGCCGTGGTGGAGATGGGGATGAACCAGCCCGGCGAGATCGCCCGGTACACCGAGATCTGCGAGCCGGTGGTCGGGATGGTGATCAACGTGGGGCCCGCGCACATCGGCGAGCTCGGTTCGATCGAGGCGATCGCGGCGGCGAAGGGCGAGCTGTTCGCGGGGCTCGGCGCGGACGCGGTGCGTGTGGTGAACGCGGACGACGCGAACGTGGTGCGCGTCGCGACGGCGGGCCCGCGGCGGACGTTCGGGCGCGCCGTAGGGGTGGACGTCCGGCTCGTCGCGCACGCGGCGCTCGGTGAGGATCGTCAGCGGGTCGAGCTCGAGATCGACGGGCGCGCGCTGACCGTACAGATCCCGTTCGCGGGCGCGCACAACGCGATGAACGCCACGGCGGCGATCGCGGCCGCGACCGCGGCGCCGGTGCCGGTCTCGGACGACGACATCGTGCAGGGTCTCGCGTCGGTCGCGCCGGTCGCGCGGCGGTTGGTGCCGAAGAAGGTCGGCCCGTACTTGGTGATCGACGACTGCTACAACGCCAACGGCGCTTCGATGGTCGCGGCGCTCGAGACGGTGGCGTCGCGCGGGCGGCGCTTCGGCGCGCTGCTCGGAGAGATGCGCGAGCTCGGGACGCACTCGGCCGCCGAACACCGCCGCGTGGGCGAGGCGGCGGCGCGGCTCGGCGCCGCGTTCGTGGTGTCGTTCGGGCCCGAGGCGCGCGCGATCGCCGAGGGCGCGTCGGCGGTGAAGACGCACCACGAGGACGACGACTTCGAGGCCGCGTTCGCGGCGCTGACCGCGGAGCTCGCCGACGGCGACGTGCTGCTCGTGAAGGGCTCGCGAGGGATTCGGATGGAGCGGTTCATCGACCGTCTGGAGGCTTGGGTCTGATGCTCTACGCACTTCTCTACCAGCGGATGGGGATCAACTTCTTCAGGTACCCCTCGACCCGCATCCTGCTCGCGGCGGGCTTTTCGCTGTTGCTGTCGATCTGGTTGGGGCCGGCGTTCATCCGGTGGCTCCGCCGGATGGCGATCGGGCAGGAGGTCCGCGACGACGGGCCCGCGGCGCACAAGGAGGCGAAGCAGGGCACGCCGACGATGGGCGGCACGCTGATCCTCTTCTGCGCGACGATCCCGACGCTCCTCTGGATGGACCTCACGAACCGCTACGGCTGGTTCGTGCTGATCATCCTCCTCGGCTACGGCCTCGTCGGCTTCATCGACGACTACCGAAAGGTCGCGCTCAAGAACACGAAGGGCCTGCCGGGGCGCTACAAGCTGCTCGGGCAGACGCTGTTCGGCGGCGTCGCGCTCGCGTTCTTGCTGTGGGCGACGCCGTACTCGACGGAGCTCGCGCTCCCGTTCGTGAAGCCGTCGTGGTTCTCGCCGGACATCGGTTGGTTCTACATCCCGTTCGCGTTGGTGGTGCTGCTCGGCACTTCGAACGCGGTGAACCTCACGGACGGCCTCGACGGTCTGGCGATCGTGCCTACGGTCATCAGCGCCGGCGTGTTCCTGATTCTCGCGTACGCCGCGGGGGCCACCCTCTCCGGTTTCAACCTCGCCGAGTACCTCCAGATCCCGCGCACGGTCGGCGCGGAAGAGGTCGCGATCCTCTGCGCCGCGCTGTGCGGCTCCGGGCTCGGGTTCCTCTGGTACAACGCGCACCCGGCCGAAGTGTTCATGGGCGACGTCGGCTCCCTCGCGCTCGGTGGTGCGTTGGGGGCGCTGGCGATCGTGACGAAGAACGAGTTCGTCAGCGCGATCATCCACGGCGTGTTCGTCGCGGAGATCATGTCCGTCATCCTCCAGGTCGGTTCGTACCGGCTGCGCGGCGGGAAGCGCATCTTCAAGATGGCGCCGCTGCACCACCACTTCGAGTTGTCCGGTTGGCCGGAGCCGAAGGTGATCGTCCGCTTCTGGATCATGTCCGTCCTGATGGCCCTCGTCGGGTTGGCGTCCCTGAAGCTGCGTTGAGGTAATCGAGATGGAATCAACCGTCAGCTCGCGTCCGTTCAGCCCCGCCGCCGAGGCGCGCGCGCGCGTGGCCGCGATCCGCGACAAGCTCACGAAGAAGGGCGGCCTCGTGGCGGCGGTCGTCGGCGGTGGCAAGAGCGGCGAGGCCGCGATCGATCTGCTGCGCGCGCACGGCGCCGAGGTCCGGCTCTTCGACGATCGCGCGATCACCGTGGCCGGCCTCGTGGCCGCGCCGATCGAACACGCCGCGTTCGAGCAGGTGGACGTCGTGGTGTTGAGCCCCGGCGTGCCGCGTCGGCACCCGGAGCTGCAGCCCGCGATCGCGCGCCACAAGTTGGTGGGTGAGGTGGAGTTGGCGTCGTGGTTCGTGCGCGCGCCGATGATCGGCATCACCGGGACGAACGGGAAGTCGACGACGACCGCGCTCGTGGGGAAGATCTTCGAGACGGCGGGGCAGCGCGTGTTCGCGGGGGGCAACCTCGGCGAGCCGCTGTCGCGGTTGGCGTTGGCCACGGACGCGGTCGACGTCGCGGTGGTCGAACTGTCGTCGTACCAGCTCGAGTCGATCGTCACCGCGTCGTTCAGGGTCGGGTGCTGGCTCAACATCGCGCCGGATCACACGGACCGCTACGACAGCATCGACGAGTACGCCGCGGCGAAGCGGCGCGTTCTCGATCGCCGCACGCACGACGGCGTCGCGGTGTTGAACGCGAAGGACAAGTTCTGCTCCGGGATCGGCGTGCGCACCGGCGGACCGATTCGCTGGTTCGCGGCGGCCGATGCCTCCGATCTCGCGGGCCCGATGGGGACGCGCCTCGAAGGGATCACGACCGCGCTCCGCACCGACGACGGCGTCGAGGAGCGCTACGCCCTCAGCGCGCCGTGGATCGTCGGGATGCACAACCGCGCGAACGCGTGCGCAGCGATCGAGTGCGCGCGCGCGATGAACGTCGCGCCCGACGCCGTGCAGGCGGGGCTCGACGCCTTCGGCGGGCTGCCGCACCGACTCGAGCTCGTGCGTGACGTCGACGACTCGCGGTGGTTCAACGACTCGAAGGCGACGAACATCGAGTCGGTCAGCACGGCGCTCGCCGCGCTCGCGAATCGCCGCATCGTCTGGATCGCGGGAGGTCGCGACAAGGGCGCGCCGTGGTCGCCGCTCGCCGAGATGGTGGAAGACCGCGTGGAGGCCGTGCTCGCGATCGGCGAAGCGACGCCGATCGTCGAGGCTGCGTTCGGCGCGAAGGTCGAGCGGCTCGAGACGCTCGAGCGCGCCGTGGCGCGCGCGGCCGAGCTCGTCGCGCCCGGGGTCGACGTGTTGCTGTCGCCGGGTTGCGCCTCGTTCGATCAGTTCAAGGACTACGCCGAGCGCGGTGACGTGTTCCGGCGACTCGTAGGAGCCCTCGCGTGAAGCACGACGACAACGACGCCCCGACTACGATGCCGCTCCCCGCGGACATCGCGCCGGCACAGATGGCGCGCACGATCGATCCCTGGATCGCGGGCGCGGCGATCTTCCTCGTCGCGGTGGGGACGGTGCTCGTCTACAGCGCGAGCGCGTTCCGAGCGCAGTCGCAGACCGGCGACGCCTCGCTGTACCTCGTGCGTCACCTCGCGAGCGTCGGCGTCGGCGTGGTGTGTCTGTTCGTCGTACTCCGCTGCCCGATCGAGTGGTGGAGCCGGATGGCGTACCCGCTGCTGCTCGCGACGATCGTCTTGCTCGCGCTGTTGTTCGTGCCCGGACTCGGGCGCGAGGTGAACGGTGCGGTGCGCTGGCTGAGGTTGGGGCCGGCGTCGTTCCAGCCCGGTGAGCTCGCGAAGCTCGCGATCGTCGTGTACCTCGCGCACTCGCTCGCGAAGAAGCGCGACAAGGCGTCCACGTTCTCGATCGGCTTCCTCCCGCACGTGCTCGTCACGAGCTTCGTGGTCGGGTTGATCATCGTGCAGCCCGACATCGGCACGAGCGCGGTGATCTACGCGACGCTCGGGCTGATGCTGTTCGTCGCGGGCACGCGTACCGGCTACCTGGTGCTCGCGATCGTCGCTGCGCTCCCGGTCGCGTACTCGTACGTCGCGACGCACAAACACGCTGCGGCGCGCCTCCTCGTGTTCCTCGAGCCGGAGGCCTACAAGCAGGGCATCGGCTACCAGGTCTGGGAGTCGATCGTGTCGTTCGGCTCCGGCGGCGCGTGGGGGCTCGGCCTCGGTGCCGGCAAGCAGAAGCTGTATTTCCTCCCCGAGTCACACACCGACTTCATCTTCGCGGTGATCGGTCAGGAGCTCGGCCTCCTCGGCGTGGTGTTGGTGATCGGCGCGTTCGGCATCGTCGTCGGGCGCGGCATGTGGATGGCGTCGAAGCTGCCGTGCCGGTTCCCGATGTTCCTCGCGTTCGGCGTGTCCTCGTGGATCGCGTTGCAGGCGGCGGTGAACATGGCGGTGGTCATGGCGCTGCTCCCGACGAAGGGGCTGACGCTCCCGTTCGTGAGCTACGGCCGGTCGTCGATGGTGATGAGCATGATCGCGCTCGGCGTGTTGCTGCGCGCGACCTCCGAGGCGCGTCAGACGGTGGGCGTCCGCGTGCCGCGCGTGTTCCGCCGTCGGCGGGCGAGGGCGACCGCGTGAAGATCTTGATCGCAGGGGGCGGCACGGGCGGTCACCTCTACCCGGGCATCGCGCTCGCCGAAGAGGTGACCACGCGCCAGAAGGGCAACGAGGTCCTCTTCGTGGGGACGCAGCGCGGAATCGAAGCGCGCGTGGTGCCGGGCCTCGGCTTCCCGATCGAGTACATCGATGTGTCCGGTCTCAAGGGGACGGGGCTCGTGCGTCGCGTGCGCGGCTTCGCGCAGATGCCGATCGCGTTGGTGCAGTCGATGCGGATCCTGCGTCGCTTCAAGCCGGACTTCGCGGTGGGCGTGGGCGGCTATGCGTCCGGCCCGGTGATCCTCGCGGCGTGGATGCTCGGGTTGCCGACGGCGGTGCTCGAGCAGAACACGGTGCCCGGCGTGACGAACCGCGTGCTCGCGAAGTTCGTCAATGCGGTCTACGTGATGTTCGAGGCGTCGCGGAAGTACTTCCCGCCGGCGAAGGTGAAGCCGCTCGGCAACCCGATTCGTCGGCAGCTCCTCGACAACTTCCTCGAGAAGCGCGCGGAGAAGAACGACAAGTTCACGATCCTCGTGCTCGGCGGTTCGCAGGGCGCGCACATGTTGAACGTGCGCATGGTCGAAGCGGCGGGGTTGATGTCCGGCCTCGCGGACAAGATTCGCATCGTCCACCAGACCGGGAAGAACGACGTCGATGAAGTGCAGAAGGGGTACGCGGAGCTCGGGATGGACGTCGAGGTGTCGGCGTTCATCGACGACATGAGCTCGGCGTATCGCCGCGCAGATCTCGTGGTGTGTCGCGCGGGTGCGACGACGCTCGCGGAGGTGATGGTCGTGAAGCGCGCGTCGATCCTGATCCCGTACCCGTACGCTGCGGACAACCACCAAGAGTTGAACGGGCAGTCGATGGTCGACGCGGGCGCCGCGATCATGATCGTGGAGCGCGAGCTCGACGGCGAGCGACTCGCGAAGACGATCACCGAGCTGTTCCAAGATCCGGAGCGTCGCAAGGCGATGGAGCAGGCGGCGGGCCTCGCCGGTCGCCCGGAGGCGGCGCGCGAGATCGTGGACGCGTTGTTCGACGCGACGCGGGGGGTGTCATGAGCTCAGGACTTCATCCCGGCGTCGGTATGGGGCCGCGCACTCGCCTGATCCACTTCGTCGGCATCGGCGGCATCGGCATGAGCGGCATCGCGGAGGTGCTGTTGAACCTCGGCTACGGCGTGCGCGGCTCCGACCTGCGCGAGTCGGAGACCACGAAGCGCCTCGAGTCGCTCGGCGGTGACGTGCGCATCGGTCACGACGCGGCGCACGTGGACGGCGTGGACGTGGTCGTCGTGTCGTCCGCGGTGAAGAGCGACAACCCGGAGGTCCGCGCCGCGCGGCACTCGAAGATCCCGGTGATTCGCCGCGCCGAGATGCTCGCGGAGCTGATGCGCCTGAAGTACGGAATCGCGATCGGCGGCACGCACGGCAAGACGACGACGACCTCGATCGTTGCGACGATGCTCACGCACGCGGAGCTCGATCCGACGGTCGTCGTCGGCGGGAAGGTGAACAAGCTCGGCTCGACGGCGAAGCTGGGGCAGGGGCCGTACCTCGTCGCGGAGGCGGACGAGTCCGACGGTTCGTTCCTCCACCTGTCGCCGACGATCGCGGTCGTCACGAACATCGACCCGGAGCACCTCGATCACTACGTCGGCGGCATCGACGAGATCCGCGACACGTTCGTGTCGTTCGTGAATCGCATTCCGTTCTACGGGCTCGCGGTGTTGTGCATCGATCACCCGGAGGTGCAGGCGATCCTCCCGCGCGTCGAGAAGCGCTACGTCACGTACGGGCTCAGCCCGCAGGCCGACGTGATGGCGACGAACCTGCGCTTCGAAGGCCCGAAGACGACGTTCGATCTGACGGTGCATCAAGAGCCGCGCGGCAGCGTGACGCTCTCGATGCTCGGTCGACACAACGTCGCGAACGCGCTCGCTGCCGTCGCGATCGCGCTCGAGCTCGGCGTGCCGTACGAGAAGATCATCGAGGGCCTCGCGGACTTCGACGGCGTGGAGCGACGCTTCACCGTGCGCGGCGTCGTCGACGACGTGATGGTGGTCGACGACTACGGTCACCACCCGGCCGAGG
>JAUHYN010000392.1 GCA_030426505.1 bacterium
CTGCTTGCCGGGCATCGCGTCGAGCGTGAAGCGCGCGCCGACTTCGGCGACGCGCTCGGCGCCCTTACCGATCACGAGGAACTGGACGAGCGTGATGACGAGGAAGATGACGACGCCGACCACGAGATCGCCGCGCACGACGAACTGCCCGAACGCCTGCACGACGTCGCCCGCGGTGCCGCGCGAGAGGATCATCCGGGTGGTGGAGACGTTGAGCGAGAGGCGGAACAGCGTGGTGATGAGGAGCAGCGTCGGGAAGGTGGAGATCGACAGCGGCTTGTCGGACATCAGCACCGCGACGAGGACGACGGCGGCGAGCGCCAGATTGACCGCGAGCATCCCGTCGAGGAGGGGCGCCGGGAGCGGAAGGATCATCATCGCGAGGATCCCGCCCACGCCGATCGCGAGGGTGACGTCGGGGTGCTGGGCGGGGGCGTCGAGCGGCAGGGCCTTCAGCGTCTTCATCGGTGGAGGGGTCTAGAGCGAGCGGCGTGCCAACGCGGGTTCGGGGAGGATCGCGGATTCGTCCGGGGATCGTCCGGACGAATGGGCGAAATTCGTTCGGGGGGCGGGGTCGGAGGATCGCGCGGAAGGAGGCCCGGGGCGCCGGGCCGGACGCATGGGCAAATTTCATTCGGGACGGACGTGACACGCGCTGAGGGCGAGGCGGCGCTTGGACCGCGCGAGGCGGCCGGGGCGGTGTCGGTTCATCCGATGCCGGTCGGCGCGGCCCGGGACGCGCGGAGGCGCCGCGCCGATGGTTGCGGCGGCGCGGCGCCCGCGCACGCCCGCGGGCCAGGCAGGTGTAACGGACGGCCGACCGAAACGACCGGAGGATCTCGTCGAATCCGAGCTAACGCAGCGGTGGACACGGGCCTCAATCACCGCCGAAGAGCAGATAGGTCGTGCCCCCGGTGATGAGCACGGCACCGAGTCCGAAACCGACGTTCGACACGGCGCCCAAGGTGGAGCTCCGCTGTGCGGCGTCTTCCGCCTCGCGAGCGAGGGCCTCTCGAGCCGTCTCGTTCGTGGATGCGTTGTGCTTCGCCTGTGCCTCCTCGGCGTCGGAGCGCTTCGCCTCGGCCAGGACGCGAAGCACCGAAGCCGCGATGACGACCGCCGCGCCTCCTCCGACGACGCCCCAGCCGACACCTGTGCTCCGCGAGCTGTCCACCGCGAGCACCGGGGTGGACACAGGAGCATCGTTCGGATCGGGCGCGGCTGGGAAAAGCGTCCGGACGACGCCCGCGAGCCGCGGGCCCCAATCCTCTCTGTCACGCGAGACCTCCAACCGCACGGCACTCAGGACACCCTTCCGATCGTGGCAGGCGACCTGAATTCGCATCAGCCGCGCCCCGGCGACGAGCGATAGCGCGACGACGTGGCCGGCGTCGGCCTGTGCGCTAAGGAACTCCTCGGCCGACCGTGCGAAGTCGTCGACGACCACACGGCGACGCGTCTCGCTCTCGAGCAAAGAACCCAGGCGAGCGATGAGGAATGTGCGTTCGTCGGCGTCGAGCTCGATCGGATTCGCAACGATGAGCCCGATCGTCGGACCCTCGTTGGCGTCTTGGGTCGCCGCCCCCAACACGGAGAGTAAGATCGTAGGGAGGATCATGGTCGCCCTCTGCGGCAGCACAGGAGATCGTGATGGCGAGAACGCGTCATCTTGGCGTCTGCGGTCGATGCGCCCTCGTGTATTCGAGGCAATCCGAACGCTGGAACCAGAAGAGCGCAAGGTCGGTGGGCACTTCACGTCCGCGGTCGTTGCCGATGACTACGAATCCGTCGCGGTAGACGTGGTTCCAATAAGAGGTGATGGGCAGCTGTTGGATGACCTCGCTCTCTCTTGGAGACCTCCAAATGACCTCCCCCCAGCCGGTGAACACGAGGAGCCCGATGCCAACCGCAAAGAGGTCCTCACTCCAAGGCCCGTCGTCCATCGCTTCCCAGCAATCGAGTTCAGTGCCGTCCACGTCCATGGAGCAGACGCGCGAGGCGATCACGTTGGCGAGACCTCGTTCTGGGTCCACGAACCAATACCCGCCCCTAGTCGGCACATCGACCGCTCCGCCTTCAGCGCCGAGGAGCTTCTCCGGGTACTCGTAATCGAAGAGCCACCCGCCCCCGGGGAGGGGAGCCAATTTCGGGTCGCGGAGCTCCCTGATTGGCGCTGCGTGCTCGGGACGGCCATTCGAGAAACGCACGACCAGCTGGTCGTCTCCGAGTATCGCAACCGCCGCCTCGGTACTCGACGCGGCAAGCGTCGCGGCGTTCGCTCCGAGCAGATCGACGCGACCCACCTCGTCGCCCTCGCGTTCGAGCGCTCCGTCCTTCGCGACCGTCCAGATCGTGTTGCTCGGCCTGTGATAGGCCCACGCGAGATCCGCGTCGAGGTCCAAGCGCCACCCGTCCGCGTCGAGCCGATACGAACCCGCATCCGTCCTCATCACGAAACCGCCTGAAGGATCCCGGCCAGCACCGAGGACCTTGACGGCTTCACTGTCCGGCAGCTCGACGACCACCAGTTCATATTCGGAGCGCGTGACGCGTTCGAGTCGCTCGCAACGTGGCGCCGCCGAGCGTTGATGAGTATCGAGCAGGAGGAGTGGCCCATCGCAGGCCACGCTCATCGGTCCGACGAGTAGGGCAACGGTGGCGACGGTAGTGGTCCGGACGCCGCGACCGACTCGGCGCAAATCGCCCCGCCGTCTCGATGTCGACCGCACGGTGGGAAGGATAAGATCCGCCGTGCGCTCGCACAATTCACGATGGCTTCCATGCCATCCCGTCGTCCGTCTCGAAGGGATCACTCGGTGACGAGATCTTCGAGCCGCTTCTCGAACGCCGCGAGGCCGAGCTCGATTCGCCGCCAGTCGTCAGCGTCATCGGCAGCCTGAGCGGCGGATCTCAAATCGAGGTAGGTGCGATCGAGCTCGTCGACGGTGTTCCTTGGCAATCCGCGAACGCTCGTTTTCAGCCGCGCGCCAATCGCTCTCAGGCGATCGCGCAGGGCGGCGGGGCGAGGCGCAGCCGGCATCACCGGGTCGTCGCGGGGCGGAGCCACATCGCGACGCGCCACAGAGGGCGAGCCCGGGTCCACCGTGAGCTGCGTTTTGCGTGAAGGCGGCGCCCGCGGTGGGCCTCGAATCTCCGGCTTTGGAGCGACCTCCTCGGAGTCGACGGTCCGTGGTTCGACGATGGGGGTGGGCCGCGCCGCGGGCGCGAGCTCCACGGAGACCGCTGGCGCTTCGCTCGCCCTGCGACCCACGACCGCGACCGCGGCGAGAATCCCGCCGACCACCAAGACCCCGAGCATCCATCGGCCGGAACGACGCGGCGTGCCCAGGTCGCCCATCTCCGATACGTAAGGCTCTCCAGCGCCACCATCGCCACTCGATGCCAGCTGCGGCGGATCCTGCGAACGCAGGACCGGAAGCGCACGTAGGTCGAGTTCGCGGGGCATCGACCAATTCGAATCCCGCCGATCGCGCGTGACGTCATCCATCGATCCGCCGGCTTCAGCTCGTGGCGTTGTGTCCACCACGGTCGCCGGAACGATGTCGTCCCGAGAGTCCGACCCCGAAGACGCAGGCGCGCCCCATCCCGTCGCAACGAGCGTGAGATCATCGGACGGCTTCGACGGTCGAGAAGCCGAGTGCGTCACGCTCTCGCTCTCCTCGGCGCCGACACGTACAGCGCCTGGGAGCGTCTGCTCTTGGATCATCCCGTCACGCGCCTCGACGAGACCGTTCGTTGGTCCCACAGCGACGAGTTCGAGATCGGTCTGCCCAGCCGCCGAATCAGCATCGACGTCGGTGAAGTCCCCCACTGGAACCCCGGAGGGGACCACCGGACTTTGCTCGGCTCGATCCTGCGGGAAGCGTTCACGCAGAAGCCGTTTGAGATCGAGCGGCCCGCGATTCGTGATCTCGGGGCACACGAGGAGCGCCTCGAGCGCGGCCTTCGCTGAGCCCGGCCGCCGATCAGGATCGCGTTCCAGCAGGCGCATACACAACGTCGCCAGCGGTCCCGAGACATCTTCTCGAATCTCACGCGGATCCGGAACGTCCATCTGGAGCACCCGACGCATTACGACGACATCGTGCGCTCCGCGATCGACGCCAAAGAGCCGCTGATGCGTGAGGAGTTCGTGCAGAACGACGCCAACGGCGAAGAGGTCGGAGCGGTGATCGAGCGGCTTCGCCGCCGCCTGCTCCGGACTGAGGTAGGCCGCCTTGCCTTTGATGACGCCCGTTTTGGTCATTGGGCTCTCCGACAGGGCCTTTGCGATGCCGAAGTCGGTGAGTTTCACCGCACCGTCCCAGGAGAGGAGGATGTTGTGGGGGGAGATGTCGCGATGGACGATACGCATCGTTACGCCGTCGTGAGTCGCGTCGTGCGCATATCCGAGCGCACGAAGCAGCTCCGCCACGACGAATGCGGTGACACTCCCTGGAACGGGGCCCGTCCGAACGAGAGTTCGAAGGTCCGTGCCCTCTACGAGCTCCATGACGATGAAGAGGTCCCCGCGCTCGTCCCGGTCGAAATCGAATACCGAGGCGATATTGGGATGAGAGAGCCGAGCTGCGATTCGCGCCTCGCGCTTGAACATCTCGGAGAAGGCGCCATCGTTCGAGAAGCCGGATTGGATTCGCTTGATCGCTACAGGGCGCGAGAAGCCCTCCGCGCCGAACAGCTCAGCGCGAAAGACTTCGGCCATTCCACCACCGCCGATACGTTGCGCGAGGCGGTACCTTTTCCTGTGCTCGGACATTGCGAACAACGAGCGACGCGTTGCGATGGGAGTTTGGCATCACATCGCAGTGAGCTTCCAGCATCGGCGCCCAGCCGTGATGGCGTCGTCGCAGAGGCGATCCGTTCCCTCACGCCGCGAGCCCGCTGAGCTCCATCAGGGCCTGGGCCTTCCGCTCCAGGGCGTCGTCCCGGGCGCGGACCGCCTTCACGAGGCCGCGGCGGAGGCGGCTCTGGGCGCTGCGTCGGTCGCGGCGCTCGAGGTCGAGCTCGGCGAGGTTGATCTCCGGGCGCGGGTCGTCGGGATCGAGGCGCGCCGCGGTCTCGTAGCAGCGGCGCGCTTCGGTCTTGTCGTCGAGGTAGTCCTCGACCAGGCCGAGCGCGAGCCAGAAGTACGCTTCGTCCGGGGCGATGGCGGTCAGGCCCTCGAAGATCACCTCCGCGAGGCGCAGGCCGCCGCTGCGGAAGTAGTGGTACCCGACCTCGGCCAGGCCATAGAGTTCGTCGGGGTCGTAGCCGCGCGCCTCGGCGATCGAGCGGCACGCGACCGCGGACGCGGCGTGCTCCACCGGCACCGCGGCGACCTTGCCGAGCGTGTCGAACATCGCCGTGGCGTCGTAGTCGTCGAACGCGAGTGCGGTCGGCGCCCGACACACCAAAGCGCGGTGCTCCGGGACCCCGCGCGCCGCGTCGCTGGAAGGCGACGCGGCGGACACGTCGCGGCGAGCGGCGCGCGGGGACGCGGAGTGGTTCGCCGAAACCGGACGACGGGAGGGCGCCGACGGACGCGCCTCGGCGCGCTCGGCAGATTCGGACGCCGAAACGGCGGCGACGCGCGGGCGGGTCCCGGGGCCGGGGCGACGGAGGCGGCGGGGGCGTGCGTTCGCCATGACTAGAAGCTCCTCCCCGCGACGCGCTGCTCGATGGCGCCGACCGGGCGCTGCCGCGCGACCGCGATCTGCTCTTGGAAGCGGCAGATGCCTTCGCACGCGGCCATCAAGCGGGCCTCGGCCTCCAGCGCGGCGGCGTCGACCGCGACCGGGACGGCGTGCTTCGCGCGGAACGTCGCGACGCTCCCCGAGAGGCGCCCCTGCAGCTCGGCCCCGCTCCGCGCGCGACGCGGCGGCGGCGGGAGCCTCAGATCGTCGGAGTGCGAGCGCGCCTCGAGGAGGCGGCCGGCGCGATCCATCGCGTCGAGGTCCATGTGCTCCGGGAGCAGCGCGACGTCGACGCTCGTGAGCGCCTTCAGCTCCGCGATCGCGGGCGACGCAGAGCTGGAGCCGAGGTCGTCGACGAAGAGGTTCGCGGTGCGGGGCATCAGAGCCTGGAGCTGAGCGGCGTGCGTCATGCGGGAGGGCTAGAGCGAGCGGCGTGCCAACCGGGTCCGATGGGCGAGATCGCGTTCGTTCGGAGTTCGTCCGGAGGGGCGTTCGGAATTCGTCCGGCTCAGGCCTTCATGTTCGCGATGATGTTCATCGCGGTGCGGTGATAGGTCTGGGACGTCGCCGAGAACAGCTGCGTGGCGATCTGATCCGCCTGGATCCTCAGCTGCATCTCGAGGCTCGGGCGCGCGTCCGCGAGCGCCGTCCGGATCTCCGTCCCGATCGCGCGCTCGAGATCGCCGAAGGCGTCGGAGACTTCGTCGGTCGAGACGGAGCCACCGACGAGCGCGCCGCGCAGCGCATCGAGGATCGGCGCGACCTCGCCTTCGACGCCGAGACGCCGCGCCTCGGCTTCGATCGCGTCGAGCTCGGAGGCGTCGAGCTGGCCGTCCGATGCGGCCGCACGCACGCGCTGTTTCAGGTCGCGGAGCGCCTCGGCGTGCGCGGTCGCCTCGGCGACGCGCGCCGCTTCTTCGGCGATTCCGGCGTTGGATTCGTTCAGGAACTGGGTCGCTGCAGGTGCAATCATGCGCAGCCCTTCAGCAACGGACGTTCCAAGCCGCGCGGACCGAGCAACGGGCCGAACTCCGCCGAAGGCACCGGACGAAACGGACGACGCGCCGGACGAACACCGGACGCGACCGATGCGAGGCAGCCGTCTCGCGCTGGCACGCGCCTTGAGATGAGCGAGGTCCGGGTCAGCGAATGGCGTCCGCGACCCGAAGAACTCGGCGCCCCACGAAGGAACCAACTCATGAACTCCACCGATGGAATGCTCGCACTCGTCATCGCCCGCGACGCGCAGGCGCGCCTGGCCGAAGCCGAGCTCTCGGATCACGCCGAGATGGCCCAGGCCCTCAACGACAAGCAGTCGAAGCTCCGCGACGTGAAGAAGGCGCTCCGCAAGGCGCTCTCGGACGGAATGCTCGAGGCGGGTGAAATGGCGCGCATCAAGGAGGCCGCGGAGGCCGCCGGCATCGGCGACGAGGTCGGCGCCGAGATCGACGCGCTCTACAAGATGACCGACGGCGGCCGGGCCCACGCCGGAGGGAACGGGGACTGGAGCGAGTACGCGGACGTCGAATCGGTCGTCGCGTACGACAAGCGCCTGCGGGCCGAAGGCAAGCCGGCGCCGTCCGTCGCCACGCACCTCGCGATCGACGAGACCTCGGACGCCGACTACCACAAGGCGCGAACCAAGCACCTCGAAGCGATCCGCGGCGCCATCGACGACCAGCTCGAAGAAGTGAAGGGCG
>JAUHYN010000393.1 GCA_030426505.1 bacterium
TCGTAAACCACCACGTCGGCCCGGCGCAGCGCGGTTACCGCGTGGTGGAGCTGGGGACGGAGCGCGGAAACGAAGCGCTGTTCAAGCCGGCGGAGCTGCCCGAGGGCGACGCGCTGAAAGCGTTGATCGCGGCGTCGGGCGCGGACGGCCTGGACGTGGTGCTCGCGCGGTTCGAGCCGCCGTATCTGCCGCTCGTCGTCATTCCGGATCGCGAGGCGCAGATGAAGGCGCGCATCGAGTCGGACGAGGCGGACAAGCGCATCGGCAGCGCGGCGCTCGGGCTCGCGCGGATGTTCACCGCGACGATCACGGAGCGCCCGAGCGCGCGGCTGTACGTGAACGTCGACGCGCCGGTGGTGCAGCGCTTGATCGCGGCCGACGAGGCGCGGCGCGAGTCCGCGGCCCGGCTGTTGGTGGCGTTCGCGAAGATCATGGCGAGCCAGGGCGCGGACCGCGTGGTGGATGACGTGAAGCAGGTGCTGGAGACGATCAACGCGTCGGTCGCGACGCTACTGGGGAGTGCGTGATGGATATCTGGGCCTGGGTCACGGAGACGATCGACGAGTTGATGGCGAACGGCGAGCACCGGCTCGCGGAGCTGGTGACGCTGTACCCGTCGTACGTGGTCGACCACGAACACGAGAAGATCGAGGCGCTGTTCCCCGAGGCGCTCGCCGCGGCCCGCGCGAAGAAGAGCCCGTGGCTGGAGGTCTACTTTCGGCACTGGCGCCTGCAGAGCCGCGTGCTGAAGCGGTGCGAGGTGAAGGAGTCACTGCCGGAGGCGGTGGACCTCCTCGACTTCGCGAGCCGTGAGGAGACGCAGTCGTGCCCGCAGAGCGTGTGCGTCGTGCAGGATCTCGCGAACTGCTACGGCAAGGCGGACGGACCGGGCTACGCGCGCGAGCGGATCGACGTGGCGGAGGAGACGCTCGGGCGCATCGACGCGTCGTGGCCGTGTTTCATGTGCATCTCGTCCGAGCTCGCGAGCGCGCTGTACGACGACGGCCGCCCCGACGAAGCGCTCGAGCTCGCGCGCGAGGCGGAGGTGAAGACGAACTCGACCGACGGCTCGCAGATGCGCGGCGTCGCGGTCTCGTCGCTGATCCAGCTCGGGCGCACCGAGGAGGCGCTCGAGTACAACGAGCGCTCGAACATGGCGGAGGGCGGCGAGGCGTTCGTGCTGTCGAAGACGATCGACCACGCGCGGATCCTCGCGAAGCTCGGGCGCCACGAAGAAGCGAAGGAGGCGCTCCCCGCGCCGGGCGACATCGACGGCCTGCGCGACGAGTACGATCGCTACACCGACGCCCTGACCGAGCTCGCGATCGCGGGCGCCGTCGAGAACGTGTGGCGCATCGGGATGTTCTACCGGCACCTGCACACCGACCTCGAGGACAACGGCGCGGTGCGGAGCGCATTCGTCGTCGCGCAGCGGCGCGCGCACCTCGCACTCGCGCGACGCGCGTACGGGACGGTGGAGGACACGCTGGTGGACCTGCGACGGATCGCGTCGAAGCTCCACGTGGCGCTCGACGCGCCGGAGCGCATCGGCATCATCGAGGACCTCCTCGCCGAGCGCCGCAAGGCCGCGCCCGCCGTGGACCCGGAGGCCCTCACCGAGCGCCTCGAAGCGCTCGGCGAAGATCCCGAGGAGGACGTGGAGACGCTGCGCTTCCTCGCCGCCCACGAGCCCCTCGACGCCACCCGCCAGACCCGCCTCGGCGACGCCCTCGGCGCGCTCGGCCACGCGGAACGCGCGCTCGCCGCCTACGAAGCCGCCGCCGAAGCGGCGCCCGACGACGCCGACGTCCTGCTCACGCTCGCGGACGCGTACGGGCGTCGCGGCGATGGGGCCGCGATCGACGCGTTGGTCGCGCGCGTACGCGACGCCCAGAGCGAACACCTCGCGCCGCTCCTCACGATGGCCGCCCAGTACGCCGCGACCCGCGAAGACTTCGACGGTGCGCGCGCCGCGCTGGCCGAGGCGGCGTCCCTGGCGGACGATCCCGCGGTGACGAGCGCCGCGGCGTGGGTGGAGCGCCGCGCCGGCGACTGGGCGGCGTCGCTCGCGTACCTCGATCGGCTCGTGGAGGCCGGGCACGCCGACGCCGACGTCCACTGGGACCGCGCGCTCGCCGCGACGATCCTCGAGCGCTGGGACGTGGTGCGAGACGCGGCGGTCGCGCTCGAGCACCCGGTCGAGGCCGGCGACACACCGATCGACGAGGAGTGGGGCGGGTGCCGCGTGGTGTTCCGCGAAGGCGACGGCCGCACGACGCGCGCGTTCGCGCTGCGCACCGGTCCGGTGACCGCGCGCGTGCTGGAGCTCGCGAGCCCCGGGGAACCGCAGCACAAAGGCGACGAGGTCGTCTTCGATCCGGCGCCGGTCCACCTCCCGGAGGAAGACGAGGACGCGCCGACCGAGTACGCGGTGGTGAAGGTCCGCAGCGCGGGCGGGTTCACGAGCTACCACCTCGACGGCGCGCGCCCGAGCGAAGACGCGATCGAAGTGTTCGGCGAAGCGCTCGCAGCGTTGGGCGGTTCGATGTGGGTCAAGAGCGGCGACGAGTACGCGATCAGCGACGACGACGGCGAGACTTCGCGCCCGGCCTGGTACGTGGTGATCGGGTTCCCGGCGTCGGTGTCCCCGGAGCAGGCGGCCGCGTGGCTGGACGCCGCGCAGCTGCCGGAGCCGACGGTGTGGTTGGAGCTGGCGTCGGCCGTCGGTGACGACGAGGAGCTCGCGCGTCAGGCGGAGATCGCGGAGCAGTGGGGGCTATAGGTTTCCTAGTCTTCAGCTTCTAGCTTGCAGGCACGAGTGGGCGGCGTTGGTGCGAGCGCGTTGGCGTTGGGCGATCGTGGGAGCGATCTGCCTCGCGCGCGGTCTTCAGCGACGGCGGCGGCGGCGCTTGGGGGGCTGG
The DNA here is from genome assembly GCA_030426505.1 of bacterium. GTDB lineage: Bacteria > Myxococcota > Kuafuiibacteriia > Kuafuiibacteriales > Kuafuiibacteriaceae > JAUHYN01. The sequence continues at coordinate 2,922 of JAUHYN010000393.1, forward strand.
CAGCCGCGGGTGCAGCGATCGAACGCGACGCCGCATGCTTCCTTGCAGCGGACCGCGCTCGGGTCACCGGTGGCGCCGCAGCGATCCACGCAGGTGCCCTCCTTCTGCTTCGCCTCGAAGAGGCACGTGTCTACCGTGCGGCCCTCCGGGGAGCAGCCCTCGAACGCGAGGTCGTCGGCGAGCGCGACGATCGGCTTGCTCGCGCCCAGGCTGCGCTCGGCGACGAAGCCGACGGGGCCGTCGGGTTCGACGAGCACGAGCGCGTAGTCGCCCTTGGCGTCGTAGCGGCGGACGAGTTGGCCGGCGTCGAGGCGCGCGACCGTGCGGCCGCGGCGACTCGCGGTGGCGCGGAGGCGGGCGTTGGCGGCCTGCACGTAGGCGTGGTCGGGGGGCGCGGGGCGGTCGAAGGACGGAGGCAGGGGGCCGGTGGGGTCTGTGCGGGTCGGCGCGCCGGCAGCGCTCCGATCCGGCTCGCGGTCGGGTTCGGGATCCGGAGCGGCATCCGAGTCGGCGCCGAGGTCGCCTGTGGCGCTGCGCGCGTCGCCCGTGCGGGCTTCGGCCTCACGCTCCCGGTCCGCGCCGTTCGCCTCACCGCTCCGCTCCGTGCGGCCGTCGGCCCCCACTCGAATCGTCTCAGTGGAATCCACTGAAGCGATATCCTCCGGCGACATCTTCCCGCCCGCGGTCAACACCAGCGTGAGGCCCAGGGTCACCGGGAACACGATCAACGCGACTTTCAGCGCGAGGGGCGCCTGGTTCAGGCGCTCGGCGAACCGGCGCAGCCGCGAGGACGAGCCCCCGGTGAGGATCAGCGAGGACGGCTCGTTCCAGGCGCGCTCTCGCGGGACGGCGGCCTCGGCCTTCGAGGGCTCGGGGCGCTCGTACTTCCCGGACGCGACCTTCGCGTAGAGATCCTGTGAGTCGAACGGAGGGCGCGCGACCGACGACTTCGGCTTCGAGCCCACGCGCCGCGGCGGTGGGGTCGCGGGGCGCGGGCTGGGCGGGCGCGACGCGCCGAGGCCGCCCGCGTCCAACGCGTCGAGGCGGATGACGCTCGGGTCCTGCGTCGGGTACTCCTCTTCATCGACGTCGAAGCGCTGGGTGTTGTCGAGCTCGGGATCCACGCCGAGCTCGTCCGGGCCGAGCGGGATACGGCGCTGGTCGATCGGGATCGTCGGCTTGTCGTGGGTGGGCGGCCGGTCCTCGGCCGCGACGATGGCCTCCGTGTCGTCGGACGCATCGTGCGGATCGAAGACCTCGCCCGCGGGGGAGATCAGGTGCGCGCCGGGGACGAGCTCGTCGTACGGGTTGGCGACGCCGATCGCCGTGGCCTCCGCGCGTGCGGCGACCGTCGGATCCTCTTCTTCGACGTCCGGTTCGTCGACGTCGACCAGGAACGACTCCGAGCAGCGCCGGCACGTCATGTCCATCCCACCATTGGGGATCATCGAGACCGGCACCGTGTGCCCGGCCGAACAGGCGGGACAGTGGAAGATCATCGGACGTTCAGCGCGATCCTGTAGCACGGGGCGGCGAGGTCCGGGTAGGATGTGGGCCGTGCTCCGAAGACAGGCAGTGGCCGCCCTGGCCGTAGCGATGACCGCGTGCGGAGGCCTGGACGAATTCGAGGAGGTCATCGTCGAGGAGGCGTCGATCGCGCGCACCGACGGCAACGGGATCAACGGGCCCTTCTCGCCGTCGTTCGGCGCGGGTTTCTCGGACATCGACCTGTCGCAGGCGCGTACGTTCGAGAACGAAGGGATCTCACCCGACGACGTCGACGCGATCTACGTGAAGTCGGTGACCCTCGAGGTCGACACCGGCACCGACGACAGCCGCCTCGATCAGCTGCACTTCTACATCGAGGGCATGGAGATGAACGTGACCGCGACCGGTCAGAGCGAAGCGATGATCGCCGAGCTGCCGACCCCCGTCGCGATGACGCGCGTCGCGAACCTGGACGTCCCGCCGATGCTGAACCTCAAGCCGTACGCCACCGCGGACTCGATGACCGTGACCGCGAACGTCCGGCTCAAGGAGCCGCGCGGCGTCAACTTCGTCCTGCGCACGACGATCACACTCCTGATCGACGTGAACATCCTGGGCCAGTGAATCACGCCGTGGAGTCGCGACGCCCCCACCCCGTCATGCAGGAGCTCGTCGGCGGGCTCGACCTCTCCGCGAACGGCGCGGCGAGCGAGACGCTGAAGAAGATGCTCTCGAACGCGGAGTACTGGCTCTCGTTCGACGTCGCGAACTTCGAGACGCTCCTCGCGAAGAGCCCCTCCCCGCTCCGCGAGCTCGGCGTCGCGATCGCGCTGCGCTTCTCGGAGCGCGTCAACGGTGAGCTGTCGAGCGACGACATCCGACGCGCGCGCGACGAGCTCCTCGAAGAGCTCACGCAGGAGGTCCGCACTGGCATCGCCGAGGGCCTCGGCGTCCTCGAGCGTGCGGTGAGCGTCCGCGACCGCATCCCCGAGCTCGAGGCCGATGGCTTCGTCTCCTACGCCCCGACGTCGGGGCTCTCGGTCCACGCGCTGCGCGCGATGGGCAAGTCGATCATCACGATCGAGGGCCGCGGCGACGACGCGAAGGTCTCCGTCGAGATCGGCGAGCCGCTCGCGCTCACCGCGACCGACGAGCGCGGCCGCCCGCTCCCGCCGCCGGAGATCGACAGCCGGATCGGCGCGCCGATGCTCGTGAAGGACGACGCCGAGGCGAACCGCCGCTCGGTGGTGTTCCTCGTCCCGGGTGAGTACGTGCTGCGCGTCCCCGGCCGCGCCTCCGGCGCGCGCAAAGTCGTCGCGACCTGACGTGCGGGGCGCCTACCTCGTCCTCGGGCTCTGCGCGGTGCCGCTGTTCGGCGCCGCCACGTCCCGTTCCGTCGCGGACCTCGATCCGTACTCGCAGATCGTCCTCGCCGCGGGCGGCGTCGCCGCGGTGACGGCCGGCGCGGTGCTCCCGCGCGTCCCCTCGCTCGCGCGCCTGATGATCGCCGTCGCGACGTTCGCGTTCGTGATCGTCGCGGCGCCGCTCCTCTACGATCACCCGGCGCGCGCCCTCGTGGTCGGCTTGGTGGTGCTCACCGCGTTCGTGCGCCTGTCGCAGCGACGCGTGTTGGAGTCCGCGACCGCGCGGCGCGACGCGCGCGACGCCCTCACGCTCACGGCGTTCGCCTGGTACTTCGGTGGCGTCCGGGGCCCGAACGACGGCGTCACCCACGCCGTCCTGGTCGGGGCGGCGCTGGTCTGCCTCGTCCTCGCCGCCCGGTGCGCGCGGATCTCCGCCAAGGGCATCGGGCGCATCGGCGGCGGCATCGCCGCGGCCGCCGCCGCCTTCACGTTGTTCTACAACGCGCTCGGGATCCTCGTCGCGCTCGGGCCGATCGTGGGCGCGAGCGTCCTATTGGTGCGCGCGCGCCCCGCCGCCACGCGCCCGGGCGAGGACCTCGACTTCCTGATCCGCCACCCCGCGCGCTTCGTCGTCGCGACCTTCGCCGTGTTGGTGATGGTCGGCGCGATCGCATTGTCGAGCCCCCTCGCCGCAGCGGGCGAGGTCCTCTCCGGGCTCGACGCCGCGTTCACCGCGATCAGCGCAGTGTGTGTCACCGGCCTGATCGTCGTCGACACTCCGACCGCGTTCACGTTCGCAGGTCAGGCCGCAATCCTCGCGATGATCCAAGTGGGCGGCCTCGGGATCATGGCCCTCTCGGTCGCGGTGATCTTCGTCCTCGATCGCCGCGTGAGCTTCGCGTACGAGCGCGCCGCCGCCGGCGTGCTCGGGACCGAGGGCGGCCCGTCGATCAAGGAAGCGGTGAAGACGATCCTCCTCGTCACCGGCATCACCGAAGGGGCCGCCGCGCTGTTGTTGGCGGCGCGCTTCGCGATGACCGGCGACTCGGTCGCGCGCGCCGCATGGCGCGGCCTCTTCACCGCGGTCTCCGCGTTCTGCAACGCGGGCTTCGCGCTCCAGTCCGAGAGCCTCATCCCCTACCAGACGGATCCGTTCGTCCTGCACGTCATCTCGATCACGATCATCATCGGCGGGCTCGGGCCCGCGGTGACCCTCCTCGTCCCCGCGTTCCTGCGGCGGCGGCGCGTCTCGATCCACGCACGGCTCGTGCTCGTGACCTCCGCGCTCCTGACCGTCTTCGGGGCGGTCACCATCGGCGCGTTCGAGTGGAACGGCGCCCTGTCCGAACTCGGCTTCGTCGACAAGCTCCACAACGCGTGGTTCCAGTCCGTCACGCTCCGCACGGCGGGCTTCAACTCGGTCGACTTCACCGCGCTCAGCCCGGCCACACACGCCGTGATGGTCGGGATGATGCTGATCGGCGGGAGCCCCGGGTCGACCGCGGGCGGCATCAAGACCACCACCGTCGCGGTGCTCGCGCTCGCGGTCCTCTCCGCGCTGCGCGGCGTGCCGGAGGCGAGCGTGCGCGGCCGGCGCCTCTCGCACATCACGG
>JAUHYN010000394.1 GCA_030426505.1 bacterium
ACGAGCGGCGGTACCTGCACCTCGCGCGGTGGCTGAAGCTCTGAGCCTCGGTTCGAACGAATCGGGGCGGGCCGGCACTTGGATGGTCACGGCCCGAAGATGACGACCCCTGCCCCGCGCGCCGCGCTGCGCCTCGCCTCCGCCTGCCTCCTCGTCGCCGCTGCCTGCGCGGGCGGCGTCACGGAGCCGACCCCGCTCGTGGAGCGCGACGCGGGCGAACCGCGAGACGGCGGGACGCGGCCGGACAGCGGAGCGCGCGACGGGGGCAGCGTCGATGCCGGCGCGCGCGACGGGGGGCTCCGGGATGGGGGCGCGGTTCGTGACGCCGGGTTGATTCGCGACGCCGGGTTGATTCGCGACGCCGGGATGATCCGAGACGCGGGAGTGATGCGCGACGCGGGCACGTCGCGCGACGCCGGGATCATCCGCGACGCGGGCACGCCGCGCGACGCCGGGGTGATGCGTGACGCGGGCGTCCCTCGTGACGGAGGCGTCCCTCGTGACGGAGGCGTCCCTCGCGACGCGGGCGTCCCTCGCGACGGAGGCGTCCTTCGCGACGCGGGCGTCCTTCGCGACGCGGGCCTGCCCCGCGACGCGGGCGCACCGAACGACGCCGGCTCGCTCACCGACGCGGGCACCTCGTCGGACGCGGGCACCTCCGACGGCGGCGCGCCCGACGCTGGGCTCCCCTCCTACCCGATCACGCTGATCGGCCCCTGGCACTCGTACTGGCTCAACACCGGCGTCGAGCTCAGCGGCTGCCCGATGCCACAGACGGGGACGTCGAGCTGCACGATCGTGGTCGAGGAGGGCGCGTGGTTCGACGGGTACGCCGGGCAGACCGGGCACTGCTACAGCCACTGGGCGGACGTCCTCTGCGGCGCGGGCAACGCCTTCTGCGACAATTTCCCCATCAGCGAGGGGAACTACAGCTACTGCGGCAGCTTCTACGTGGACCGCCCCATGACCTTCATCCACTCGATCACCTACGACGGCGCGATCAGCGCGTGCGGGCCGGCGCCGACGACGTGCCCCGCCGGCGTGACCTGCGGGCCCTACGGGAGCGCGTGGTGCGGGAGCTGCCCGACCGGCGAGATGTGCGTGCGCGACGATCTCAGCTTCTTCGGTGACGCGTGTGTCCCGACCGCGATGTGCGGCGGGCCTTAGTGCAAGCCTAGCTTTCCGCAACGCCGCGCGGCGCCGACCCGATAACGACCGCGACCGTGCCCATCCCCAGCCTCCGCATCCGCCCCAACGACTGGGGCTTCGCGCGCCTCGAACCGCTGACGAAGCGCGAGGTGCGGACGCTCGCGCAGGGCCGCATCCAGCCCGCGGACGCGCCGCCGATCATCTCCCAGCGCAATCAAGGGACGGGCTTCGACGAGGTCGCGTGCGGCCCGACCTGCATGGTCATGGCCGGCTTGGCCTGGGGCATCATCCCGCGGACGGCGTCGGTGCGGACCGCGATCATGGCCGCGGGGCGGTGGGGCTCGACCGGGCACGCGGGCACGACGCTCGAGGGCCTCGGGGAGATCGGCGAGGGCATGGGCATCGACTTCGAGCAGCGCCCTCACGTGTCGGCCGCGGGCGTGCGCGACTTCCTCGCGCTCGGCGCGCACGTCGTCGCGCGCGGCAACGGCTACGCGCTGCCGTGGTCGGACCCGCCGACGGAGCCCGACGCCTTCAGCGGTCACGTGGTCTACATCGTAGGCGAGGACGACGCGGGGCGGTTCATCGTCCACGATCCGTACGTGACGGACGGCGAGCCGCGGCACCTCACCGCGGAACAACTGGAACGGTTCGGTGCCGAGCGAGATTTCCGCGACCGCCCATTCATCATGGGGGTCGCGAAGCTCCAGCCCGGCGTCGAGTGCCGCCGCTATCTACACGGCCGCTGACGTTCAGCCGTCACGCATCTCTTCTTCTGCGTCTTCGATGCGCTCCTCGAGGTCATCGAGCTTCGCTTCGAACGACGCCTCGAGATCCGTCCACACCGTACCGTCGGCGCGCTGGAGCGAGCGGAGATCCTCGCGCGCCGCCTCGAGCGTCTCTTCGACGCGCTCGGTCGCGTGCGGGGCCTTCGCTTCGTCCCGACGCGCCTCGATCGTCTCCCACTTCTCGTTGACGTCGTCGAAGCGCGCGCGCAGCGCCTCCGTGCGCGTGCGCTGGAGATCCGTCTGCGCGATCGCGGGCTCGCCGATCGGGCGCTTCGTCTCGACCTCCGGGGTCGGCGTCGGCGTGATCGGCGATGGGTCCTCGGCGAGCGGGACGCCGTTCGGCGCGGCCATCGGCGTGCGCTCCGGCTCCGCGGTCAGCTCGGTGATCTTTTCGCGGCGCGAGTCTTCGCAACCGGTCAGCGCGACCAGCGTGGTCCCCGCGGCGAACAAGGCAATGGTGATGGGTTTCGTGTATTTCATCCTGAGTTCCTTTCCTTCCTGGGTTCGAAGATTCAGCGCAGCTTCTCGGGCTCGACCTGCTCCACGTCGGACGCGGCGATGGGCGCCGGCGCGTACACGCGGATCTGCACGTCGTGGCGGTCCGAGGTGTCGGCCTTCGCGGCGATCACTTGGATGCGCGAGCGCTTCACGCCCTCTTCGACGAGGCGCTCGAGCACGGCGTCCGCGCGGCGGCGCGCGAGGATCGCCTCGCGGTCCTCGATCGCGTCGTCGGCGTGGCCGACGAGCTCGACGCGAGCCTTCCCGTGCGCCTTGATGTGGCGCGCGGCGGTCACGATGGTCGCGTCGCCCACCGGCCCGATCGTCCACTGGTCCTCTGCGAAGAGGACGCGGCGGACCGTCGGCGCCTCGACCGCGGCTTCGCCCTCGACGGCGATCACCTGACCATCCCCGTCGGGGACGTCGGCGAGTTCGACGTCGGGTACGAGCGGCGCGTCGTCCCCGTCGGTCGCCGGCTTCTCTTCGCCGAGAGTGTAGGGCCCGACCGGGGCCGCCTCCGGAGCTTCGGAGGTGCTCGGGGTCGACGACGCACACGCGACGAACGTCACCGCGAACAGCGGCGCCGCGACGCGCGTGATCCGCATCTTCGTATTCTTCCAGCGATTCATGCCCCTCTCTGAAGCAGAGTCCGTGCCATCGCCCAACGCGCCGACGCGTGCCGAGCCCGGTGCGGTTTGGCCACGACCGTGACGCGATGCCTCGATCGTCGCGATCTGGTCGCGATCCACCCGACGCGGTAGCCTCGAAGACGCGCGCCATCGCGCGCCCCCGAGAACCCACTTTGACGAAGCTCGAGCTCGGTCCGATCTCCGTCGACGCCCTCATCGGCCGCGGCGGCATGGCGGACGTCTTCTCGGGCACGCACGTCGGACAGAACACGCCGGTCGCGATCAAGGTCATCACGGCGACGTTCGCGATGGAGCCGATGTTCGCGGAGTGCTTCGCCAACGAAGTGCAGTCCGTCGCGCGCCTGCATCACCCGGGCATCGTGATGGTCTACGACTACGGCCGGATCCCGAAGGACGTCGAGTTCTCGCCGAAGGTGAAGCTGTCGAAGAACAGCCCGTACCTCGTCATGGAACACGCGCGGCACGGCGCGCTCGACCAAGTGAAGCGCTCGATGAAGTGGAAGTCGCTGCGCGCGCTGTTGCTCTCACTCCTCGACGCCCTCGCCCACGCGCACGCGCGCGGCGTGCTCCACCGTGACATCAAGCCGGGCAACATCCTCGTCTGCGCGGCGGAGGAGCCACGCCCCGGGATCAAACTCACGGACTTCGGCATCGCGCACGCGATGGAGCGCGAGGGCGTCCCGAACGCCTCCGAGATCACCGGCGGCACGCCGCTCTTCATGGCGCCGGAGCAGTTCGACGCCTCGTGGCGCGACTACGGGCCGTGGACGGACCTCTACGCGCTCGGCTGCCTCACGTTCCTCTACGCGACCGGCCGCCCGCCGTTCGTCGCGGACCACCCGATGGCGCTCGCGGTGAGTCACCTGAGGAAGGCGCCGCCGCGCTTCGTCCCCGAGCACCCCATGCCGCGCGGCCTCGAGGCCTGGGTGCTGCGCCTCCTCGAGAAGGATCCGCGCGATCGCTTCCGCGTGGCGGCCGACGCCGCGTGGGCGCTCCGCGCGCTCGAAGAGCCACGCGAGGAGTCGGGCCCCGAACGCGAGCCGAGTGTGCTGCGCGTGATCTCCGCGCCCGAGGCGCCGAGCACTCCGACGGATCCCGCGCCCGAGCGCGCCCTCTCCGAGCGCACGTACACGCTCGTCTGGGACAACGCGCTCGACCACGACACGGAGGAGCTCCAGGACACGATCACGGATCTGCAGGTCGACCTCGACGGGACGCTCCCCGCCGACAACGCGAGCGTCCCCGACGAGCTGCTCTCGTTCCTCGACGACACCGACGATCAGGAGCACACGCAGGCCGAGGTCGAGCTGTATCGCCCCGACCCGCTCCTCCCGACCGTGCCGCCGCTGCCCACCACGTGGCGACGCCCGTCGCCGGAGGGCCCGGCCGTCCACCTCATGGGCGCGGGCCTCGGCCTGTACGGCCTCCGCAACGTGCCGATGGTCGGCCGCGACCGCGAGCGCGATCTGCTCTGGCACGCGCTCCAGCTCGTCCGCGACGACGGCAGCGCGCGCGGCGTCGTCCTCAGCGGGCTCGCCGGCACCGGCAAGAGTCGCCTCGTGGAGTGGATCGCGCAGCGCGCGGTGGAGGTCGGCAGCGCGACCGTCCTCCGCGCGACCCACGGCCCCCACGGCAGCCCGAGCGAGGGCCTCCCGCGCATGGTCGCGCGCTTCCTCCGCTGCACGGATCTCGAGCGCTCGGCGGTGCTCGAACGCGCCGAAGAAGTGCTGCGTCGGCTCGGCGCGACGGATCCGTACGAGTGGCAAGCGGTCACCGAGCTCGTCGCGCCGGCGCCGCTCGTGGTGGACGCCGAGGCCGGCCAGACCACTCACCTCTCGCTCCCCGAGGGGCGCGAGCGGCACGCGATCATCCTCCGCTTGATCGAGCGCCTCACGGAGGAGCGCCCCGTCATCCTGTGGCTCGACGACGTCCACTTCTCCGCAGACGCGATCCAGTTCGCGCGCTTCGTGCTCAGCGTTCAGAACAAACGCCGCCGCCCGGTGCTCCTGTTGCTCACCGCGCGCGAGGAGCTGCTCGTGGAGCGCACGCTCGAGTCGAAGCTGCTCGACGGTCTCCTCATGTCGCCACGCGTGGGCAAACTCGAGGTCGAACCGCTCCCGCTCTCGGAACACGAAGAGCTCGTCACCGGCCTCCTCGGCCTCAACCGTCACGTCGCGCACCTCGTCGCGCAACGCACCAACGGCAACCCGCAGTTCGCCGTGCAGCTCGTCGGCGACTGGGTCCACCGCGGCGTGCTCACGCTCGGCGACTCGGGCTTCTCGCTCGTCGACGGCGAGAGCACCGCGCTCCCGGACGGGATGCACGAGGTCTGGGGCAAGCGCCTCGAGTTGATCCTCGACGGCCACGACGACGACCAACGCGTCGCCCTCGAGATCGCCGCGGCGCTCGGGCGCGACGTGGACTGGATCGAGTGGGAGGCCGCGTCGAGGAAGGCCGGCGTGGAGCCCTCCTCCGCGTTGATCGACGACCTCGCCACGCGGCGCCTCGCGCAGAAGACCGAGCTCGGGTTCTCGTTCCTCCACAACATGCTCCGCGAGACGATCGAGCGCATCGCGCGGGAGCAGAAGCGCTTCGCGAGCCACCACCAGCTCTGCGCCGAGATGCTCTACGAGCGCTACGGCACCCTCACGCGCGGAATGGCCGAGCGCATCGGGCGCCACTACCTCGCGGGCGGTTCGTACAAGGACGCGCTCTCGCCGCTCCTCCGCGGCGCCAACGAGCGCTTCTTCGCGAGCGAGTACCTCGAGACGGAGGAGTTGCTCCGCGACTACGAGAGCGCGCTGAATGCCGTCGGCGCCCCGAAGGCCGACGCGCGTTGGAGCGACTGCTGGGTCCTCCGCGCGCGCGTCGCGACGATGCACGGGCGCTTCGAGGAAGCGATCTCCTGGGCGACCCGCGCGGAGAACAACGCGCGCCGCTGGGACCGGACGCGGATCGTCGCGGAGGCCGTGCGGGAGCGCGCGTTGATCGCGTACAACCGCGGTGAAGCCGAAGAGGCGCTCGAGCTCTACCAGACCGCGCGCGGCCTCTTCCTCGAACTCGACGACACACGCGGCGTCGCGCGGTGTCAGATCGGCACCGGCGACGTGCGCTACCGCCTCGGCAACCTGGCGGGCGCCGCGGACCGCTACCTCGACGCGCTCACGGTCGTCGGCGCGAACGCCAACACGATGGAGAGCGCGGCCGCCCTGTGGGGCCTCGGGTACGTCGCGCTGTGGCGCGGGCGACCGGATCGCGCGCGCGGGCTGTTCAAGCGGCAGCGCCGGATCGCGGAGCGCTCGTCGAACCGGCACGCGGTCGCGCGCTGCCTGAACGGGCTCGCGGAGGTCGCGCGCATCGAAGGCGAGCTCGACGAAGCCGATCGCCTGTACCTCGAGGCGATCGAGCTCTTCGACGCGATCGGCTCGCCGGAGGCCCAGGTCGGCACGCTCAACCGCGCGCTGGTCCTCCTCGCGCGCGACGCGATGGAGGAGGCGCGGAAGGTGATCGAGGGCGTCCGCCCGTCGCTCGAGGCCGCGCACGGGCGCGTCCGACTCCTGCAGCTCCACTCGATGATGCTCCCCATCGAGGCCGCCATGGAGGCGTGGCGCGCGTACGATTCACACTTCGAGATCGTGAAGAACCTCCTGGAGAGCTCGCGGCTCGTGGACGGTGACGTCGCGTGGTCCATCCAGCTCGCCGCGAGCCGAATGCGCCAGGCCGGCCAGCTCGAACGCGCCGCCGCCGGGCTCAAGTCGGCGGCGACGATGTGGCGCACGTTGGGGCGCGAGCGCGAGTTGGCCCAGGTCGAGCAGGCGCTGGCCGAGCTAGGCGCCTGACCGTCCGAACGCAGATCGTCCGGTCGAAATCGGGGCGCGGTCGGTCGTAAGATCCGGTCAGCCCGTGAACCCTCGCCCGATACCGCTCGGACCCTTCGAGCTCCTCTCCCCGCTCGGTCGCGGCGGGATGGCCGTGGTGTGGGAAGGCGTCCACCGCGGCCAGGGCGTGCCGGTCGCGGTCAAGGTGATCACTTCGTCGCGCGCGCGCCAGGACCGCTTCCTGCGCGCCTTCCGCAACGAGGTCCAATCCGTCGCGAGCCTCGAACACCCGGGCATCGTGATGGTGCTCGACCACGGCGAGGTCACCGAGGAAGCGGAGGCGGCGTCCGAAGGCAAGATGACCGCGGGCTCGCCGTACCTCGCGATGGAGCTCGCGAGCTGGGGCTCCCTCGACAAGGTCCACACGCCGCTGCGCTGGGACGACCTCGTGCGCACGCTCCTCGGTCTCCTCGACGCGC
>JAUHYN010000395.1 GCA_030426505.1 bacterium
GGCCGCGATGTCTCTCGCACCGCTCCTCCTCCTGACCGGCGCGCTCGCTGCATCTACGCCCGACGTCGTCGCCGTGTTCGACGTGCGCGACGACCGCCCCGCGACCGAGCGCTCGGACGACGCCACGCTCACGAGCCTCACCACGTACCTCGGCGCGCTACTCACCAAGAGCGGGCGCTACCGCGTCGTGCCGACGGCCGAGCTGCAACGCGCCTTGCGCGAGAAAAAGGCGGAGTCGTTTTCGGAGTGCTTCGACGAAAACTGCCAGATCGAGATCGGCAAAGCGGTGGCGGCGCAGGTGTCGCTGCAGACGAACATCGGGCGCGTCGGCTCGTCGTGCGTGATGACCTCGCGTCTCTTCGACCTCCGTGAGGAGACCGCGGTTCGCGCGGCGTCGTCGCGCGGTGAGTGCACGGACGACGCGCTCACGAACGGGCTCGAGTCGCTCGTGCGTCAGCTCGTCGAGGGACCAGTCGAGCCGTCCGCGGTGAGCGCCGCGAAGATCCTCCGCACCGAGATGACGTTGGAGCTCGGCGGCATCCGAGCCACGCGCGCCGCGTTCGGCGGCGACGACGACGCGTGGCGCGCCCACGTCCTTCAGGTGCGGTCGCGCCTCGACGATTCGGACGTGAAGCTGTACCTCGACTCCGGGCTGACCTACGCGCTGTGGGCCGAGCGCACCAACGAAGCGTCCGAGTCGGTCACGCTGGAGATCGTGAAGTGGGTCTCGACGGCGCTGTCGATCGTCGGGCTCGGCGTCCTGATCTTCGATTCCAGCGCCCGCGACGCCGGCACCTTCTGGCTCGGGACGAGCGCCCTCGCCTTCGGCCCCGCCGCGCTTTCGTGGACCTTCGATCTGCTGAACGTCGGCGACCTCCCGACGGACCTCTGAACCCGCGGGCCGCGCCGCGCTCCAGCGCGGAGCGAAAATCGACCACCGCCAAGCGGTTGGAATTCCGCCGCTTCCTGCCGCCCCGAGCTATTTGAGAATGATTCGCAACCTCAATAAGCTTGATCTTGAGAATCATAATCATTATCAACGACCACCATGACGGCGCCGCTCTGGGCCCTGGTGGCGACCGCCACCCTCGCCGCCGACGTCGACGACGTCATCGAGCAGCTCGTCGTCACCGCGTCTCGCGTCACCCAGCTCGCCGACGAGGCCCCGGTCCGGGTCGAAGTGATCAACCGCGAGACCATCGCCCGCTCCGGCGCCGAGTCGGTCGCCGAGCTCCTCGAAGAGCACGGCGGCGTCCAGATCGATCGCTCGTTCCGCGGCGCGACCGTCGAGATGCAGGGCCTGTCGTCCGAGTACGTCCTGGTCCTCGTCGACGGCCAGCGCACCGTGGGCCGCACCGACGACAGCGTCGACCTCGGCCGCTTCCCCGTCGACCGCATCGAGCGCATCGAGGTCTTGAAGGGCGCGCGCTCCGCGCTCTACGGCGCCGACGCGTTGGGCGGCGTCATCAACATCATCACCCGCGGCGCCGCCCGCCCCTTCGAAGCCGACGCGCGCCTCAGCTACGGCCGCTTCTCGACCCTCGACCTCGCGAGCAACGTCGCCGGCCGCCAGGGCCCGTTCGACCTCCGCGTCTCGGGAGGCTGGCACCGCGCGGACGCGTACGACCTCGCCCCCGAAGATCCGGGCACCTCCGGCAGCGCGTTCGACACCGTCGAGGTCGACGGCCGCGCCGACTACGTCTTCGAAGAGGACGACCGCTTCGTCGCGCGCGCCTCGTACTGGCAACGCGCGATGGACGGCGTGGACGCGAGCTCCGTCGCCGTCTTCGATCGCAAGAACCGCCAACGCCAGGTCACCGTCACGCTCGGCCCCGAGCTGAAGTTCGACGACGGCAGCCGCTTCCGCGTCACCGCGCACGGCGGCGTGTTCACGGACCAGTACCTCCTCGACCAACGCGGCGCCGCCACCCTCGACGAGCTCCAAGACACCACCGAACAGCTCGGCCAGGTCACCGCGCAGTACGACCACCTCTTCGGCATCGAACACCTCGCGAGCTTCGGCGTGGAGGGCCTCTACCAGCGCCTCGAGTCCACGCGCCTGGAGAGCGGCGTCGGCGACCGCGCGCGCGTCGCGGCCTACGCGCAGGACGAGTGGTCGCCCTTCGACGACGGGCGCCTGTTGATCGTCCCGGGCGCGCGCGTCGACGTCGACACGCAGTTCGGCGCGTACGTCACCCCGCGCCTCGCCACGCGCTTCGAGCCCACGAAGTCGATCGTCCTCCGCGCGAACGCGGGCCGCGGCTTCAAGGCGCCGACGTTCCGCGACCAACTCCTCGTCTTCGAGAACCCGACGGTCGGCTACGTGGTGCGCGGCAACCCGGACCTGTCTCCGGAGACCTCGTGGAGCTTCGGCGCGGGCGCGGACGTCCGCGTCCTCGCGCCGCTCCGACTCGGCGTCGACCTCTTCCACAACGAGGTCCGCGATCTGATCACCGCCGTTTCCAGCGGGCGCGTCGGGATCGGCGAGCCCGAGACGTACACCTACGTGAACGTCGACCGCGCGCGCACGCAAGGCGCGGAGTTCATGGCCTCCGTCGCCGTCGGTCGCGCGCTGACGGTCGAAGGCGGCTACCGCTGGCTCCGCGCGATCGACGTGACGACCGGTGACCCCCTCGAGGGCCGCGCGATGCACCGCGCGACGTTCGCGGTCCGCGCGAACACGGACGCGTGGGGCCTCGCCGGAACGCTGCGCGGCGCGATCGTCGGCCCCCGCCCGTTCTACGTGGACGGCGCGACCACGCCGACGTTCGCGAAGACCTACGCCACGATCGACGCGCGCCTCGAGAAGCGCGTCTTCGACGATCGACTCACCGCCTTCGGCGGCATCGACAACCTCCTCGACGCGGGCGACGCCCGCTTCCTCCCCATCCCGCCCCGCGCGCTCTACGCGGGGCTCGAAGGACGCTACGCACCATGAAGCACTACGCCCCCCTCGCCCTCACGCTGCTGCTCGCTTGCAACAGCCTCGAGCCCGACCCGGGCGACCCGACCCTGACCGGCGTCGTCGTCACCGACGAAGGGGGCGGCGTCTACCGCCTCGACGTCGACGCCTCCGACGAAGCGAGCTGGGTCCTCTTCGACTTCGCGACGCGCAGCGCGGGCAGCGGCGACGCGTGGGACGTCGGCTTCCGGCGCTTCCTCGTGAAGACCAACGGCGGCGTGAGCGGCGAAGGCGGCGTGCGCGTCGCGGCCGTCACCGGCACCACGTTCGACGCGCTGACGCGCGCCCCCGTGGACGGGTGGACCGAGGACCAGCCCGGCGAAGACGCGCCGACCGACAAGCCCGACGAGATCCTCGAGTCGGACATCGACCACGCCTTCAATCAACCGAACGACGTGAGCGAGAACGGCTGGTACGACTACGACCCGACCGACCACACGCTCTCGGCGGCCGCCGTCGTGTACGTGGTCGAGGCGCGCGACAGTAAGTTCTACAAGGTCGCGTTCGATCGCTACTACGACGACGCCGGCTCCCCCGCGATCCTCTCCCTCCGCTTCGGCGAGGTCGACCCGCCCGACGAGGTCGGCCTCGCGGTCGACGCCTCCTCGGAGTGGACGTACCTGAAGATCGGCGCGGGCGTCGTCACGACGACGGCCGACGCCCTCGATTGGGACGTCGGCATCAGCCGCACCGTCTTCGCGACCAACGGCGGCACGAGCGGCCCAGGCCTCGGCGGCGCGGCGTGGGCCGAGACCTCGGACTTCGCGGCGGTCGAGACCGTCTCCACGTTCGGCTTCGTGGAAGACGCCGAGCTCCCCCTCCCCGGCCCTCCCGGCTCCGGGACGATCTCCTCCAACGCGATCCTCGGCGAGTGGTACGACTACGACCCCGCGACGCACGCGGTGTCGCCGAAGAACGGCGTGCTCCTCGTGCGCAGCGCCGACGGCGCGTCGTACGGCAAGCTCCAGATCCTCGCGTACGCCGACGGCACCTACCGCCTCCGCCTCGACCCCGTGGTCGCCGAAGCGCGGACGGCGACCTTCGACCTCGACGCCTCCGACGGCGAAGCGTGGGTCCACGTCGCGATCACGAACGGAGCGATCGTCGAGACCTCCTCCGCGAGCGCCGAGCTCACCTGGGACATCGCGTTCTCGCGCACGCGCGTCCGAACGAACGGCGGGACCTCGGGCGTCGGGGACGCCGCCGCGACGGAGGCGAGCAGCCCGTTCGCCGAGGTCTCGACCGCGCCGACCGAAGGCTACGTCGCCGACGAGGCGCTCCCCCTCCCCGGCCCGCCCGGCTCCGGGACGTACTCCGGCAACGCGGTCCTCAACGGTTGGTACGACTACGACCCGATGACGCACGTGCTTTCGGTGCGTGACGTCGCGTTCGTCGTGCGCACCGCGCGCGGAGACTTCGTGAAGCTCGCCGTCGAAGCGTTCGACGACGGCCTCTACACGCTGCGCGTCGCCTACGCGGGCCCGGGTCGGAGCGCGTTCTGATGCATGCGTTCGCGGTATTGCTCGCCCTCGCGGCGACGGACTCTTCGCGTATCGTCACGCTCGGCGGCGCGGCGACGGAGACGGTCTACGCGCTCGGCGCCGGCGCGCGCGTCGTCGGCGTGGACAAGTCGAGCCTGCACCCGGCGGAGGCGACGAAGAAGCCGCAGGTCGGGTACGTGCGTGCGTTCTCGGCGGAGGGCGTGCTGTCGCTGAACCCGTCGGTGGTGATCGCGATGAAGAGCGCTGGCCCGAAGGCGGCGCTCGATCAGCTCCGCGCCGCGGGCGTGGAGTTGGTGCTCCTCGACGAGGACCGCACGATCGCGGGCGCGAAGACGCGCGTCGTGCAGACCGCGGCGGCCCTCGGAGTCGAAGAAGCCGGCGCGCGCCTCGTCGCGCGCATCGACGAAGAGATCGCGCGCGCCGTCGAGGCGGCGGGCGCCCGCAAAGAGAAGCCGCGCGTGCTGTTCATCTACGCGCGTGGCGGCGGCACGTTGAACGTCGCGGGGCGCGACACCGGCGCGGACGAGATCATCCGCCTCGCGAATGGCGTCAACGTGATGGGGTCCGTCTCGGGCTACCGCCCGATGACCGCGGAGGCGACGGTCCGCGCCGCGCCCGACGTCATCCTCGTGACCCACCACGGCCTCTCGAGCCTCGGCGGGCGCGAAGGCCTCTTCGAGCTGCCCGGCCTCGCGTTCACGCCCGCGAAGGCGAACGACCGGGTCGTCGTGATGGACGACCTCCTCCTCCTCGGATTCGGCCCGCGCGTCGGGCGAGCCGTGAGCGAACTCGCGAAGGCCCTCGGGGGCGAGAAGTGAGCACGCTCGCGATGCGCATCCGCTCCGATCGGCGCCGCACCGCGCTGGCCGCGCTCGCGTTCGCACTGGCGAGCGCGGCCGTTCTCGCGCTGTCCTCCGGTGCGGCGTCGATCGGGCCGGCACGCTCGCTCGCCGTCGTCCTCGACGCCATCGGTCTCGGCTCTTCGGCCGCGCTCGACCACGAGCGCGCCGTGATCCTCTTCGTGCGCCTCCCGCGTGTGTTCCTCGCCGTGTTGGTCGGCGCCGCGCTCGCGCAGTCCGGCGCATTGATGCAGGGCCTCTTCCGCAACCCGCTCGCCGATCCCTCGCTCGTGGGGATCTCGGCGGGCGCGACGATCGGCGCCGCCTCGGTGATCGTCCTCGCCGGCAGCCTGCCGTTCGAGGTGCCGACCTGGGCCGAGCGCCTGATGCTCCCCGCCGCCGCGTTCGCGGGCGCGCAGCTGAGCGGCGCGGTCCTGCATCGCCTCTCTTCACGTCACGGGCGCACCGAGGTGACCACGATGCTCCTCGCCGGCATCGCGCTCAACGCGATGGCCCTCGCGGGGACCGGCGCGCTCACGTACGTCGCGACCGACGAAGAGCTCCGCTCGCTGACGTTCTGGGGCATGGGCAGCCTCGGCGGCGCGACGTGGCCGAGCCTGTCGGTCGTCGCGCCGATCCTCGTCGTCGCGATCGGCGTCGCCATGTCGTTGTCGCGCGCCCTCGACGCGATGCTCCTCGGCGAAGGCGAGGCCCACCACCTCGGCGTCGACGTCGAACGCACGAAGCGGCGCGCCCTCGTGATCACTTCGCTGCTCGTCGGGACGAGCGTCGCGGTGTGCGGGATGATCGGGTTCGTCGGTCTGCTCGTCCCGCACCTGATCCGGCTCGTCTTCGGGCCCGCGCACCGCTTCCTCCTCGTCGCGACGCTGCTCGTCGGGCCCGCGCTGCTCCTCACCGCCGACCTCATCGCCCGCACGCTGGTCGCTCCGGCCGAGCTCCCGATCGGCGTGGTCACCGCGCTCCTCGGCGCGCCGTTCTTCCTCTTCCTGCTCGGCCGGAGGAGCGCGTCATGACGCTCGAGCTCACCTCGATCCACCTCGAGCGCGGCGGACGCCCCGTCCTCGAAGACGTCTCGATCGAGCTGCCCGGCGGGAGCGTCACCGCGATCGTCGGCCCCAACGGCGCCGGCAAATCGACCCTCCTCGCGGTCGCGAGCGGCGAGCTATTGCCGTCGCGCGGCCAGGTGAGCCTCGCGGGCCGCCTCATGTCGCGGTGGGCGCCCGGCGAGCTCGCGACGAAGCGCGCCGTCCTCCCTCAGGCCTCCACGCTCGAGTTCGCGTTCACGGTCGACGAGGTCGTCCGCCTCGGGCGGCTCCCACACCTGTCGTCGAAGCGCACCGACGATCGCATCGCGCGCGCCGCGCTCGCGAAGGTCGGCCTCGACGGCTTCGGCGCGCGCAGCTACCTCCAACTCTCGGGCGGCGAACGTCAGCGCGTCCAGCTGGCGCGCGTCCTCGCGCAGGTCTGGGAGTCCTCGGCGAACCGCGTGTTGCTCCTCGACGAGCCCACCGCCGCGCTCGATCTCGTCCACCAACACAGCACGCTCGCGCTCGCGCGCTCGATGGCCTCGGAGGGCGTCGCGGTCGCGGTCGTCCTTCACGACCTGAACCTCGCCGCGCAGTACGCCGATCGCATCGCCCTGATGAGCCGCGGCGCGCTGCGCGTCGTCGGGTCGCCGCAGGATGTCTTGCGCCCGTCGATCCTCGAACCCGTCTATTCGATTCACGTCGACGTCATGGAACTGGCGTCGCCCCAACGGAGGCTCGTCCTGGTGCGCAACCCGGGTGAACCGAGAAGAGAAACTCATGACCGATGACTCGATGAACCGCGAAGACGCTCAACGCATCTCGGCCGCGAAGGCGATGGAGGACGCGGAGCTCCTGCTCCGGCGCCGGCGTCACGGCGTCCTCTGCACGAACTCGAAGCGCGCCGACGGCTGGCCGTTCGGGTCCGTCGTCCCGTACGCGATCGACGACGAAGGCCGGCCCGTCATCCTGATCGCGTCGATCGCGGAGCACACGCGCAACATCGACGCCGACCCGCGCGTGTCGTTG
>JAUHYN010000396.1 GCA_030426505.1 bacterium
ACGATCCCTTGTCGGTCGCCGTGCCCGGAGGCCGTGGACCACGCGACGTCTGACCGTCGGGGACGCGCTGCGGTCCCGGGGCGAACGGACGATCCGGGCTGCCTCGCGACTCGCCCGCCCGAGAGGCGTACGGGAGAGAAATCGCATGAAACCTCACCCCGAACCCGTTCGGGCTCGGCCGCGATCCTGACAGGCGGCCGAGCCCGGGCGATGCTATGCAGACAGCCTCGTGCGGGACCTCGACCTCCACGCGCGGCTCTCCGAGTCGCCCGACCGATCGATGCTCCCTGCGCTCCTCGAACTCGCCGAGCAGCGCCACCACTTCCGCGTCCCGTTCCTCGCGCGCCTCATCCCTCACGCCACCCACGCGGACGCCGAGATCCGCGCCGCGATCCTCGCCTGCCTCGGCGGCGTCGAGGGCTACGAGGGCGTGCGCGCGATCGTGCGTGCGCTGTCGGACGAGGTGAAGGAGGTCCGCGAGGCCGCGATCCAGTCCCTCTTGAAGACCGGCGGGCGCGCGAACCTGCGCCTCGCCCACGGCCTGTTCCACCACCGCGAGGACGTCCGCCGCGAGACCGTCACGCGCGGGAGCGTCCCGGGCGCGCTCGTCGTGCACCAGCTCGCGGACGTCGCGTCCTGCGACGTGGTGATCGAACGCGCGCCCCAACTCCTCCAGACCGGGGACGCCGTCGAAGCGCTCGTCGTCCTCCTCGAGACCGGCGTCGTCGAGCCGCACATCGCGCGCCGCGCGCTCCTCGCGCTCGAGTGGGACGAGCGCACGCAGCCGCTCGTGGAGGGCCTGCACATCGGCAAGCTCACGCCCCCGGCGGAGACGCGAAAGGCGCTCGACGATGGCTTCGAGGCGGAGTCGAACGATCGGCTCGAGGCCGTGCTCCGCCTCGTCGGCGACGATCCGTCGTTCGTGGAGCGCTTCGTCGCGGGGGCGAAGCGGCGCTCCGTTCAGGGCGCCCAAGGGCAGCGCATCGCGTGGGCGATCGCGCGCAGCATCGCGTCGTACGCGGAGGCGCCGCCGGAGCTCATCGCGCTCGCGGCGATTCACCTCCCGGCGCTCCTCGCGCACCCGGTGCTCGAGGTCGAGACCGCGAAGGCGGCGGCGCGCGCGATCCCATCGCTCCGCCCCAAGCGCGAGCGCGACGACCCGCTCGCGGCCCTCTTCGGGGCGCCGGTCTGCCTCGACGGCGGGATGCTCGATCTCGAGGTGATCGCCGGCGTCCTCGCGCTGTCGAAGGTGTCGCCGATCGTCTCCATCGCGACCTACGGAACGCCGGCGGAGTGGGAGGCCGCGATCCGCCGGAACCCGGAGTGGGGCGTCCCGCTCCTCGCGCAGGGCGCGCCGAACAAACACGCGAAGCTGTTCCGCGAGCTCGTCGCGGCGCTGCTCATCGCGCCGCGGCGCGACGCGGACCTCGCGGTCGATGTGATCGCGCACGTCGCGAACGTGCGCTCGGAGCTGTTCGGGATCGAGGAAGCCGCGGCGCGCGACCGTGACCTCGTGTGGTTGTTGCTCGAGACCGCGCGCGAAAAGGAGGTGAGCGGCCGCCTCGTCATCTCGTCGGTGCAGCGGTCGCGACTGGTCACCTGGCTCGCGGCGCGCCTCGACGACGCGCAGGTCGACGCGCTGTTGATGGAGGTCGCGCAGCGCGGGGACGCGCCGGACGCTTCGCTCCCCGACGAGGTGGTCTGCGCCGCGTGTCGCGTGCGCGGGCAGGCGATGGCGGATCGCGTCGCGGCGTTCGCGGTGGAACACCAGCGCGCCGTGTTGATGTGGACACGGCGCGCCGCGCTGTTCCCGTCGAGCGTCTTCTACGCGATCGTCGGGCGCCTCGCCGCGAGCGCGGACCCCGGGGTGCGCGCGCTGGCGCAGGTGATCCAGGAGCCCGCGTCCGCCGAGGTCACGATGACCGAGGAGCGGACGGACGTCCGCGCGCTCACCGACGACGAGACCGCCGCGATCCTCTCGGCGGACGACGACGAGCTCTTCTCGGTCTTGCTGCTCGTCTACAAAAAGCCCGTGCGTGGCGTCGCGCGCGCGTTGCTCGATCGCCGCACGGCGAAGCCGAGCCCCCGCATCGCCGCCGCGATCCTGTTCGCGTTCGACGATCCGGTCCTCACGAGCCGCGCCTTCTCGCGGTACCTCGAGGACGACCCGAAGTTCCTCTCCACGCTCGAGACGGAGATGGTCGACCGTGGTCGGCGCGCGCCGTTCATCCCGCTGCTCGCGGCGGCGTGGCTGCACCGCTGGGAGATCCCGATCGCGAGCTTCGAGCGCGAGGTCTTCGCGTACCCGGAGGGGCCGGCGGCGCTGCTCCGCGCGAGCCTCTACTGGCCGGCGCCGCTCCTCATCTCCCAGCTGTGGCGCGGCTACGCGCGGCTCGCGGCGTTGTGGCGAATGCGCGATCGCGAGCGGTTCCTGCGCGTGTTCGACGAATCGCTCGGGCGCATGATCGCGATCCAGGTCCACCTGCACGGGGCGCCGGCCGCGCGCATCCTCGTCGAGATGTTCCTCGGTGGCGTGGCCGAGGACGTCATGGCGCGCCTGCAGCACGTGGTCGTCGCGCTCCTCGATCGCACGACCGACGACACCCGCGACGTCCTGAATCGTTGGTTCGACACGGACGTGAGCGGCGCACACCCGGTCGCGACGCAGATCGCAACGGACGAGGGCCTCGTCGCGGAGGCGATGCGCACGACGGATCCCGAACGCCTCGCGGAGCTCGCGGTGTCGGATCAGCTCTTCGTCGCGCGCGCGGCGCTGGGACGGATCGACGACGCGACGCACCTCGTCGCGCGCGTCCGCGCGGGGCCCGTGGGCTTCGGCCGGCACGTCGCGGAGCGCCTCCTCGCGCTCGCCGACGGCGCGACGCGCTCCGCGCTGATCGAGGATCCATCCGTGGACCCGGTGCTGCGCTTCGAACTCGCGATGGCGCGGATCGATCAGGCCCCGGACGTGTGGCCGCACGTCGCGGCCGCGGTCTGCACGCCTTCGTCGCAGCGGTGGTTCAACGATCGCGACCTCGAGCGCATCCGCGACGCGGGGATCCTCGAGCGCCAGATCGCCGTGGACCTCGCGACCTCGGACCAGCTCGTCGCGTACGCCGAGGCGGTGCGCCTCCTGGTCGAGAGCGCGTCGGACGAGGAGGTCCGCGACGCGCTCTTCGCGTTCCTCGACCAGGGGACCGAGCGCCTCTCGGCCGTCCGGACCTCCGCTGCGCGCGCGCTGTTCGCGAGCGGCGACGGGCGCGCGTTCTCGCTCGCGCTCACCGCGGCGCTCGATGCGTGGGAGCGCCTCGCGCCGGGGCTCGAGACGCCGGCCTTCGTTTCGCTCAACCCGTCGTGTGCGGAGGAGGCGGCGGCGTGTGTCGTGACGGCGGGACGGAGCGGCGCGACGCGACGCCTGCTCGACGAGCTCGAGCGCATGAGCCACCTCGACAACCAGGGCGCGCTTCTCGCGATCCTCCAGCAGGCGGAGACGAAGGAGGTCCAGGAGCGCGCGCTGCGATCGCTGCGTCGCACGGGCGCGACCGAGGGGCGCCTGCGGCGGCTCGCGGAGATCTTCGCGTGGGGCGCGAAGGAGTCGAGGCTGCTGCTCGGCGCGGCGTACCGCGTCCACCTGATCGGCGGCGACGCGTACGGTTACACGCGGCTCGAGCAGCGCTCGGTCTACGTGAACCCGATGACGTTCCTGCGCGGGCACCGCGACGGCGAGGACGTGCTCCGCGGGCTCATCATGCACGAGCTCGGGCACCACATGTACCACGCCGACAAGGCGGCGCTCGCGATCTGGAAGCAAGCGGAGCGCGCGCGGCAGCACTCGCTGTTGAACCTCGTCGCGGACGAACACCTCGAGCGCAACCTGCGCGCGCGTCGCACGGAGCACGGCGATCACCTCAAGACGCTCGCCGCGCATGCCTTCTTGCACCAGCGCCGCGCAATCGACGTGATGGAGTTGGTGGGGCGCCTCGGTCCGCACACGTTCGCGGTGTTGACGGCGGCGCGGCTCGAAGTCGCGCGGTCACCCGTGCAGGTCGAGGTGCAGCTCGGCGCGCTGTTCAAGGAGATGGAGCGCAGCGGGACGAGCTTCGTGCGGTTCGTGCGCGCGCTGCGGATGGGATTGGGCGATCGCTACGGGGACCCGAAGGTCGCGCAGGCGCTCGCGTTGTTCGACAAGTCGTTCCGCAAGTCGTCGATGGAGGAGCTCTGGAAGATCACGCAGAAGCTCGTGGAGATCTTCGGTGACGAGGCGCGCCTGATCGAGGTGATCGATCTGCACGACAACGTGAACGGGACGGGCGGCGAGGGCGACGCCGCCGCGCGCCGCGGGATCGACGACGAGAGCGTACAGCGCGAGGTCGATCGCATCCTCGACGGCGACAAACAGAAGCCGAAGACCCCGGACCGCACGATCAACCGCGGCCACGACGAGTCGTTCGACGAGATCCGCGACATCCAACGCGTGCAGCCGGACGCGGAGTCGCACCGCGACGGCCTGCGTCGCGTCGCACGGTGCGCGCGGCGGATGCGCGAGGTGTTGAAGTACCTCGGCCTCCAACTCGAGCCGCGGCGCGCGCGCCTGAAGGGGCGGACGATCGATCGCGCCGGGTTGCCGCGGGCGGTGGTGCGCCGCGATCCTCGAATGCTCATCGCGCGAGAGGCCGTGCAGCGCGCAGACCTCTCGCTGTCGGTGTTGATCGACTGCTCGGGATCGATGTCGCTCGATCAGAACCTCGAGAAGGCGAAGCTCTTCGGCCTCCTGATCTCGGAGGCGTGCCGCGGCCTCACCGGCGTGGACGCCCGCTTCTGGGGCTTCTCGGACGTGTCGATCTTCGACGCCGGCACCGCGGAGCGTTGCGCGGTCTCGGGCCTCACGCTCCAGGGCGGCAACAACGACGCCGGCGCGCTGTGGCACGCGGCGCAGGTCGCGATGCGCTCGACGCGACGCGCCAAGCTCCTCGTGATGATCAGCGACGGCTCGCCCACCGAGTGCTCCGTCGCGGCGCTTCGGGCGCTCGTCCGCCGGCTGGAGCGGCGCTACGGCTTCGTGTGTGCGCAGGTCGCGGTCCGCCCGCTCGAGGAGGAGTGCTTCTCGCACCACATCGACCTGATCGACGATGATCTCGATCGCGCAGTGCGTCGCTTCTCACAGGTGGTGTCACGGCTCGTCCGCCAGGCCCTCGCGGCCGCGTGAGCGCGACCACGAATTGCAGTCCAGGCGGGGCTCTCGGTCCTGTGAGACAAAGGAGATCGCACCATGAACTCGAACGCACGACCGCTCCTCGTCTCGGCCCTCCTCGTCGCTCCGCTCCTCGCGGGCGCGGAGGGCGGCGGCTGCGGAGGCGCCATCAACTCGCGCACCGACGCGCCGTCCATGAAGGGCACGTGGGACATCACGTACGACGATCGCCTCGACGTCGAGGTGAAGCTCGGCGGCGCGGTCTACGCGGAGTCGCTCCCGTCGTCGGGCGGGAGCTTCACGATCGATCACGCGGGGACACCGATCACGTTCGACCTCGACTGCGCGAAGCCGGAGGTCATCTGTCCGAGCGAGACGTGGCCGCGGTCGGTGACAGCCGAGCACCGGAACCCGAACTTCCCGCACCGCTTTTTCGTGAGCATCCCGCGCCAGAGCTGCGCGGGGACGCTCGTGGATCCCGACCCGGCGGAGTGCGGCGCGGGCACGAACAACGAGGCGTGCGAGCAGGTCTGCGACGGCGCCATCACCACGACGAACACGGACCACTTCGGCGTCGTGAACGAGGCCGGGACCGCGTTCGACCTGCTGCTCGGCGCGGGCGTCGCGACGAACGGGATCAACTGTGCGCTCCTCGGGGTCTCTTCGGCGAAGGCGAATCTCGGGACCGAGGGCTCGGCCGCGGACGGCGACTGGGAGGCGATGAAGATGAACTCCGGTGAGGTGGTCGTGGCGTACGCGGGCGGGTGCCTGTGGGCGGGCGATCCGAACGACGACGGCACCATCGAGGCCCTCACGATCGGCGCCGAAGTGCGCTTCACGACCGGTTTCGACGGCGTGAAGCGGTAGGCGCCAAAAGCCCCGCGAAAAAAACTCCCCGCCCCGTTGAACGGTCCGACCCGGTCGGGCGTTGTGTCCCCCGACCGTGCGGGACCGTACCGACGAAGCCCTCATCATCGCCGTCCGGCGAGGTGAGATCCGCGCCTTCGACGAGCTGTACCGCCGCTACGCCGATCGCGTCTTCGGGTACCTGATCCGCTACGTCCAGGACCGCGCCGAGGCCGAGGACCTCCTCCAAGAGGTCTTCATGACCGTCCTCCGCGACGACGCCCTCGACCTCAGAGCCGGCCAGGTCGGCGGCTGGTTCTTCACGGTCGCGCGCAACCGCGCGCTGTCTCGCGTGCGGCGCCGCCGCACCGAGGCCCGACACCTCGAGACCGCCGAGCCGGCGCCGCCCGTCGAGACCCCCGAGGTCAACGCGGAGCGCCGAGAGCTCGTCGCGCGCGTGGAGCTCGCAGTCGAGGGCCTGCCCCAGCCCCAGGCCGAGGCCTTGATGCTCAAGGTCGTCGGCGGTCTGACCTATGCGCAGATCGCGCACGTGCAGGAGGTGCCGGAGGGAACCGCGAAGTCGCGCCTGCACCACGCGATCCGCGCCGTGCGCGCCTTCTTCGCGCGCGAGACGGAAGGAGAGATCCAAGGATGAATCACGAAGACTGCATCGACGCCCTGCACGACCACCACTTCGGTGAGCTCGACCGCGCGCGCGACGAACAGGTGCGCTCGCACCTCGCGGAGTGTGGCGACTGCGCGCTCGAGTACTGCCGGTTGCGCGCGGATCTCGATCGACTCGATGCGCTCGCTACGGCGCGCCCGGGGCCCGCGGTGCGCGTCGCGCTGCGCGCGAAGGTGGAGTCGGAGTTCACGCCGAGCGCGTGGTCGCGGCTCGTCGCGTTCTGCACGTTGCGCGTGCCGATCTACCAACCCGTCGCGGTGCTGGCGCTCGTCGTCGCCGTCGTGGCGCTCGCGTGGCCGACCGACGCGCCGTCGAGCGCGCGCACCGACCACCCCACGGTCGTCGACCAGTTCGACGGCAGCGACGTTCGAATCGTGGACCACCGCGTCCTGTGAGGAGCCCGACCATGAAGAAGATCCTACTCACCGCACTCACCCTCGGCTTCGTCGTCGCGCCGTTCGGCGCGCGCGCGGGCCACAACCCGTTCCACCCCGAGTCCTCGCGGCCGAAGATCGCGAACGCGAAGGCGATGTTCGACGAGGTCGATCAGATCGTGAAGCAGGAGTTCGTCGACCCGGACGGCTCGACGGACGACGCGCGCTGGAGCCAGGCCATCCACGGGATGCTCCAGGG
>JAUHYN010000397.1 GCA_030426505.1 bacterium
CACGCGGACTACCTCCTCGTGAAGGCGGGGTCGGGCGTTGCGACGTTCGACCTCCCGGACTCGCCCGGCGTCCCCGCGGACTTCGCGAAGCACACGATCACCGTCCCATACAATGATGCGGCCGCGATCGACGCGGCGTTCGAAGCGCACGGCGCCGACATCGCGTGCGTGATCCTCGAGCCCATCACCGGCAACATGGGCGTCATCCCCCCCAAGGCCGGGTTCCTCGAGCACCTCCGGAAGATCACCGAGGAGCACGGCGCGCTGTTGATCTTCGACGAGGTCATGACCGGCTTCCGCGTCCACCCCGGGAGCGCGCAGGGGCTGTACGGGATCACGCCCGACCTCACCGCGTTCGGGAAGGTCATCGGCGGCGGGATGCCGATGGGCGCCTACGGCGGCCGCGACGACATCATGAGCCAGGTCGCGCCGGCCGGCCCGATCTACCAAGCGGGCACGCTCTCCGGGAACCCGTGCGCGGTGGCGGCGGGGCTCAAGACCCTCGAGGCGCTCGGCGCGCCGGGCACGTACGACCAGCTCGAGAAGCAGTGCGCCGCGCTCGAAGACGGGCTGACGGAGGCGCTCGAGGCGTCGGAGCACACGGGTCGGATCCAGCGGGTGGGCTCGATGTTGACGCTGTTCTTCAACGACGGATCGCCGGTCGAGCGGTTCGAGGACGTGAAGGCGGCCGACCACGACAAGTTCAAGGCGTTCTTCCACGCGCTGCTCGAGCGCGGGATCTACCTGCCCCCGTCGGGCTACGAGGCCTGGTTCGTCTCCCTCGCACACACCGCGGAGGACATCGAACGCACCGTGGACGCGGCCCGCTCCGCGCTGGCGGCGATCTGACGCGGCGCGTCTACGTAGTCAGTCTGACGGATAGGCCCGGGTTTCGAGGCAAACTACCAACACCTATGGGGCTTGGGTTTCGAGCGTCGGTCCTCCTGGCTGGCGCGTTCGTGCGGACTGCGCGAGCGGCCAGATCTGCATCAGCTTCACGTGTCGAGGCGCGTCCGGCGGGACGATGTGCATGGACGACGACGACTGCGCGATCGGGTCGTCGTGTGATCTCTCCACCAACCAGTGCGTGACGGACGGGACGTCGAACGACGGCGGGACGCCCCGCGACGCCGGCACCAACACGTCGACCACCGTCCGCGACGGCGGCGTCGGCTATGACGGCGGCCCCACCGGCGAGTGTCAGAGCGATCAACAGTGCGGCACGCCGCCCGTCGACATCTGCGTCGCGAACCAGTGCGTGAAGGGCTGCAACGAACCGGACGGCATCATGTGTACGGGCGGCACCGTCTGCGACACGCCGACCGGTCACTGCGTGCAGCCGAACATGAACTGCACCGTGGACACCGACTGCAACCCGGGCCCGCCGACGCAGGTCTGCATCGGCAGCTCGTGCGTGTTCGGGTGCGGCGTGGATCCGAACCTCTGCCAAGCCGGCGAGATCTGCGACAGCGGCACCGGCCGCTGCGTCACCGCGCCGATGCCCTGCACGACGGACGTCGACTGCAGCCCGCCGATGACCGTGTGTGAAGCGCCGCAGTGTGTCCCGGGCTGCAACCAGGCCGGCGGCATCCAGTGCTCCGCGCCCACGCCGATGTGTGACACGGCGACGGGCCGCTGCACCGCGGGCCCGACCTGCAACCTCGACGCGGACTGCATGGGCGCGAACGAGATCTGCGTGAACAACGCGTGCGTCGTTCGCTGCGATGCCGCCGGCGGCTTGCAGTGCGTCGCGCCGCAGGTCTGCAACGCCGCCACCGGGCGCTGCGTGATGGGCAACCTCCCGCTCGGCGACCCCTGCGCGGACGACTCCCAGTGCGCGTCCGGCTTCTGCTTCAGCCTCACGATCAGCGGCATGAGCCACGAGGTGTGCTCCTCGCCGTGCGGGCGCGGCGGCGACTGCCCGCTGAACTTCACGTGCGCGAACGTGAGCGGGATGACCTTCTGCCTCGGCGAGAACCTCATCACGCCGCAGCCGAACTGGGACACGCCCGCGGGCGGCTCGTGCTCGTCGGCGACGAACACGTGTCAGACCGGCTGGTGCAACACCGGCACGA
Organism: bacterium; assembly: GCA_030426505.1. Taxonomy (GTDB): domain Bacteria; phylum Myxococcota; class Kuafuiibacteriia; order Kuafuiibacteriales; family Kuafuiibacteriaceae; genus JAUHYN01. Next base: position 2,076 of record JAUHYN010000397.1, read on the forward strand.
ACCAGTGCATCGAGACCTGCCAGCGCGACCAACACTGCGCGTCGTTCGGCGGCCAGTGCTGGACGTACGAACAGACGGCGACCGGCGGCAACACGTTCGACAACCTCTGCGTCCCGGGCCAGGGCTCGAACATCGACGGCGCGGCCTGCTCGACCAACGCGAACTGCCTCAGCGGCGTCTGCAACCGCTACTCGAACACCTGCGCGAATCACTGCTGCTCGGACGCCGACTGCCCGAGCATCCAGAGCTGTGTGGTCTACGACCTCGACGCGGACACGATCGTGAAGGTCTGTGCGCCGCGCTCGGCCGGCGCCGGCACGGGTGCGCTCGGGGCGACCTGCACCGCGGCGACCGACTGCGAGAGCGAGGTCTGCATCCCGACGGACCCGGCGAACATGGCGAGCCCGCGCCGCTGCTCCACCACGTGCTGCACGAACGCGGACTGCAACGCCCTCCCCGGCGGCGGGATCTGCCGGCCGTTGTCGAGCCCGGTGATGAACACCATCGTCGGCGGCTGCATCCCCAACTGATGAAGAAGCTGATCTGGTCGTCGCTGTGGGTGGCGCTCGCTGCGGGCTGCGGCGCGCACGAGTGCGACACGGGCGCGTTCGAGTGCAGCGCGGACGCGCTCGAGCTGCGGACCTGCGTGGATGGTTCGTGGTCGACGGTCGCGTGCATGGCGGAGCACGGACAGCTCTGCGAGGCCGGCGCGTGCGTGGATCCGTGGGCGTACGGATCTCCGACGTGGTCGACGTGCGAGGACGAGCCCCGCGCGACGACCGAGTCGCTCGCCGAGAAGGCCGCGTACTACGACGCGATCGCGGCGCGGCTGCACGTCCACCCCACGCTGCGTTGGGCGATGGGGGTGCAGCTGAAGGAAGGCGCCACCGAGGCCACCGCGACGTGGCAGGACGTGGAGTCCTGGCTCTCCGGTGAGAACGACGGGCTGTGGAGTTCGCTGTTCCTCGCGGCGCAAGCGTTCCGCTACGCGGTCACGAAGGACGCGGACGCGCTCGAGTTGGTGCGCACGTTGGTCGCGGGTGAAGTCGAGCGCATGGAGGTGACCGGCGTCCCCGGCATGTTCACGCGGCAGTTCATCCCGCCCGGCGTCGACGGGATCGAGTGCCCCGCGGACGACGCGCACTACACGGTCGACGAGGAGAAGGACGACAACCGCTGGGTGCGCGTGGGTGACGAGGGCTGCGCGTGGGTCGTCGATCGCGAGAACCTGATGTGGACGAAGACGGACCACTGCGGCCTGGACGACTTCGTCGACTACTGCTGGCTCGACAACGTCTCGAAGGACGAATACTCCGGCCACATGTTTGCGCTCGCGATCGTGCGCGAGCTCGTCGATGTTGGATCAGATCGGCGCGCTGCTCTTGGCGAACGGCCTCGCGGTGCGCGACTGGGACGGCCGCATCACGGAGCACGGGCGCTTCCACCCGCTGGCGTTCGACAACTTCCCCGGATTCAACGCGGCGATGTCGCTGTCGTATCTGCAATCTGTCCTGCACGCGACGGACGACGCCACACTCCGGGAGACGTACGACCAGTGCCTGCTGATGAAGGACGGCCCGGACGACTGCTTCGAGGCGGGCTTCATCGAGATCCTCCCGTTCACCGACTACCTCTCGGAGCCCGGGCTCTACATCGGGCGCGAGGGGTGCTCGACGAACTACAACAACGTGTCGATGCACATGCTGTCGATGCGCACGCTCGTCCACGAGGCGCACGACCCCGAACTCCGCGCGCTCTACGCGAAGTCACTCGACGAGGACGTCTTCCGCGCGACCGACGAGCCGCGGCAGATTCAGTTGCAGCACAACGCGTTCTTCGACTTCGTGTTCGCGGCGCACAAGCCGCTCGGCCCCGGCACCGACGGCCCCGCGTTCGACGCGGTGGAGGACGGCGTGTGCATGCTGCGGCAGTTCCCGGCGAGCAAGGCGGTCGTCGCGATCGAGCGCGACCCGGCCGTGCTCGAGCCGTACTGCAAGGACCGCTTCGACCGCGACACCGGCGGCACGGCCAAGGAGGTCGCGGACCGCTGCATCCGGAACTTCGTGTGGTGGGGCGATCCTTACGACCTGCGGGAGTGCGGCGCGGTCGACGGGCGCGTCGAGGTGCCCACCGACTACCTCCTCGCCTACTGGATGGGCCGCTACTACGGGTTCATCGACGCCTCGATGTAGCGGCGCGAGTACGACGTCAGCGGTAACGCGCGATCCAGCGCGCGTGGTACCCGGCGAGCTCGGGGACGGCTTCGCGCACGACCTCGTCGGCGAGGCGGAGCGCCGCGTCTTCCAACGCGCGGTGTAGCGCGTGGCCCGCGTTGCCGCGCGCGGTGGCGCGGACGACGCCGGGGTGTTCGCGTCGTACGGCGGCGTCGGAGACGGCGTGCGTCTCCTCGTGGAGGATCGTGCAGAAGAGGTCTTCGTCGGCGCGCGCGAAGGAGGTCGCGACGATCTGTCGGCCGTCGATCGCCGTGCCTCGGCCGTGCGCGCCGAGGGCCCGGGCGTCGAGGACGAGCGCCGGAGGTGGAGTGCGGTCGGCGCGGCGCCACAGCGCCGTCCGCGCGGCCGCGAGCGGCGCCTCGAGGGCGACGGCGGCGCGGTCCAGTTGGGTCTCGTACCCTGCGCGCTCCGCGTTCCAGCGCGCCTCGAAGTCCGGCGCGTGGTCGGCGAGCACCGCGGCGAGCGCATCTTCGAACGGACCGAGGCTCCGCAGCGCCGCGAGGAGCGAAGCGAGGTTCGGCGTGAGGAGCGGGAGCACCTGGACGCGGTCCGCCCGATCCCCGCTGGGATACATCGCCGCGATCCGCGCGCTCCACGGCGCGTCCACGCCCGAGTAGATGGACGCCGCGTCGGCGCCGAGGTCCACGCGCGCGAGCACGTCGTAGTAGACCGACGCGGCGAGCGACAGACCGAAGCGCGGCGCGGCGTTCATCCCAGCACTCGCAGCCGGCGCGCGCGCTCCGACGTCGCGAGGTGGACGAAGGGCTCGGGGTGATCGAGGCGCCCGTACGTCGCGCGCGCGCTCTCCTTGCAACCTCCGTTGCAGCTCCGCTCGTACTCGCAGCCGCGGCACGCCTCGGGCACGATCGATCGGAACGACTGGTAGTAGTCGTCGGAGAGGATGCGCCCCCAACCGTCGCTCTGCACGTTGCCCATCACGTGGCTCGAGAGGTTGCAGCTCCGCACGTTGCCGACCGGATCGATCGTGATGTTCGGCGACGCGGTCCCCGTGCTGCAGAAGCCGAACTTCACCCATTCGTACCGACCGAGGTCGAGGAGGCACGGCGGGATCGGCATCGCGGTCGTGACCCGGATTCCCCAGCGCGGGCCGAGGCGCTCGGCGACGTCGAGGTTGGCCTGTACCTGCTCCACGAGCGGGAGGAGGCGCTCGATCTCGTGGATGGCCCAGCCGGTGGGCGACATGCGGTTGTACGCCACGCTGTCGACGCCCAGCGCGAAGCACAGCTCGAGCACGTCCTCGAACTCGGACCAGTTCTCCTTCATCGCGACGAAACACACCGACACGTGGACGCCGTGTCGACGCAAGCGGGCGGCCGCCGCGACCGTGTCGTCGAAGCAGGCCGCGCCTTTGAGCGCGTCGTGCCGCGCGCGATCCGCGGAGAGCAAGGTGAGTTGCACCGACCTCACGCCCGCGCGCGCGAGGCGCGTCGCGGCGGCTTCGTCGACGTGGCTCCCGTTCGTGATCAGCTGAACCGAAGGGACGAGCGAACACGCGTGTTCGATGATCTCGAGCGCGTCCTTCCTCAGGAGCGGCTCACCGCCGGTGATCGTGATGTGTTCGGCGCCGCTCTCCTTCACGGCGCGCGACATCATCGCGAGGTACTCGGTCGTGCGGAGGTGCCCGGTCGGGTAGGCGCCCGCGGGATCGTCGTCCTCCGCGTTCCAAACGTTGTAGCAGTGGCCGCACGCGTGATCGCAGCCGCCGACGAGCTCGAAGTCGAGGCGCGGAGAGGTCGCGCGGGAGAACAGCTCACGGATCCCCATCTCAGGCGCCCTCCAGATCGTCGGCGATCTCGGCCGTCAGGACGCCGCGGCGCCTGAGGTCGTCGATGACCGCGCGACGCTCATCGCTCACGCGCGCGAGGTACTCCGGCTCGGGCGCGCCGAAGTGGCGGCCGACGTCGAGCTGCGCGGCGTCGCGGAGGCAGGGCGCGGCGTCTCGGGGGCCGGAGTCCGTGGGGCCGGCGTCCGAGCCAGCGTCCTGGCCCGAGTCGGGCGGGCCGCCGTCGAGGCTGAGGCACGAGGGGGTGGCGTCGAAGGGGCCACCGTCGCGGAGCCCGCTGAGGCACGTTCCACTCCCGCTGTCGCGCAGCGAGAGACAGGCGTCCCGCGACAAGCACGACTGGTCGTCCGAACACGCCGGCTGCGTCGCCGACAGCAGCAGCACCAGCAGCCCGACCCCGAGCCCACCGCCGAGGCCGCCGAGCACGCCGGCGAACGACGGCGGCACGCCCGCACACGCGGAGAGCACCGTGAGCCCGAGGGCGAGGAGCGCGTACGTCCCGGCGATCCGGGGCCAGCGAAGACGCATACCAGTCTGTACTGCGATCGAAGAGCGCCGGGCGCCGTAAATCTACCCCGGCTGGCCGTCGCGCGACGCGAGGAACGCAAAGAACTCACGCCGCGACTGCGGCCCGTATCGCTTGAACGACGGCCCGCGCTGCTCGCGGTACTCCATCCCGAGCATGTTCAGCTCGTCCTCGTCGATCTGGCAGCGCACGGCCTGCGGATCCACGCCGTACAGCCGCGCGCCGTTCAGCCCGAACACCTTCGCTTTGATCTGCGGCGTGAGCGCCGGGTAGCCGTACATCATCTGCATGCCGGCCGAGATCTCGAACGCGCGGAACGCCATGATCTGATCCTGCGGCGACCCGTACCAGATCGAGTCCGTCCCCCACACCACGTTGTCCTCACCCACGTAGCGGAGCAGCTTCCCGAGCACGTGCCCCGCCTCCATCGGCGAAGTCATCACGTCGCGCCACGTCGTCCCGAGCTCGGCGTACACGTTCGCGTTCGCGCCCACGCCGTTGTCCTGCATGCTCTTGATCAGACGATCCACACCCTGCGGATTCGCGGCATCGTACGGGCCCTCGGTCGTGTCCGGCTCGTACCCCGAGTGATAGACCACGAAGTCCACGTCCGGGTACGCCGCCGCCACCACGCCGATATCGTCCGGTGACGCGAAGTTCGGATCGAACCCGACCAGCGGCAGCCCCTTGTGCGCACAGATCCGC